>JBIKOV010000156.1:0-7673 GCA_044357815.1 Ferruginibacter sp.
CAATCAAATAACAAATCCACTTTTCAGGATCCATGTTATTTTGAATTGTAATGGCAGATTTATAGGAGATGACAGCTTCACCTGAAAAACCACCAGTAACTAAAGCTATATTTTTTTTCATCTGTTGTAAATAATTAATAATACAAAGAAACGAAATTTGAACCTACCTAAAACAATGGATTTTAACTAAGGAGTTAATATTCGGATGAACAAATTCATTGATAAGATCATTATTCAATTTCTTCATTTTGGGATTGCAGAACAAATTTCCATTTTCCATCCGTCTGCTGCTTCCAAATACTTACGTAGGTTCCATATAAAACCGTGTCTTTATCATTTGGTTTAACAGAATAAACACCATAAGTGTATCCCATTTCTCCCGATAAAGCAACATTTGCACCTTTTGGTTCCCAAGTCATAGTGTAAGAACTGTCATTCAACTGACTAATATAATTAATAGCCTGCCCCCCAACAATTGGAATACTTGCAGGCCTTAACAAAACACCTTTCGAATCTATAAATTGAATTAATGCGAATTTGATTCCCTTTTGCTCACTCAATTTCGAAAAAGAACGATCTGTATCCATAAGTAAAAACTTATAGTCAACTAGATTATTATCCGGTTTTTTTGAAGTGCAGGAAATAATAAAAACAGTAATAAAAAAAAATCCATTCCTAATAGCCATACTGATAATTTTTTTTATACTATAAATCACATAAAAAAGCGAACATATCATCCGATACACTCGCTAAAATTCAGATAAAAATATATAAATAATATATTATATATGCAATTTAGATTTCTTATCCATTAAAGCATCAACCGTTTCTTGGTATAATTCATCTGGAACACAACAATCTACCGGACAAACAGCCGCACATTGAGGCTCTTCATGAAAACCCTGACATTCGGTACATTTATTAGGTGTAATATAATAGGTATCAGCACTCACAGGGGCATTTCGTTGGTCTGCATCTACTACCGTGCCATCCAACAGGGTATACGAACCTTTTACAGTTGTACCGTCTGCAATAGCCCATTCTACACCACCTTCATAAATTGCATTATTGGGACATTCAGGCTCGCAAGCACCACAATTAATACACTCATCTGTTATTTTAATAGCCATTTCTTTTGATTTAGAGTTTAGTTAATGCGAAATTTGATCTTACAAAATAAGTTTATAAGGATGAAATTACAAAATCGAATTGAAATATTAATACAACTTAAAGAATATTTACTAGCAAACAACGACAAATGGCAGGAAGTAAAGCAAATTGCCGCTATTCATAACGGTTGGTTTACCCTTGATTTCATTGATTTATCCCTAAATAATATCATAGAGCGATTTTTGGGGCAAAATGAGCTGTTCAAATGGGTAAATAGCTATTCTATTCTGGAACCTCAGACACCTAAAAATGTCGGGATTGTGATGGCAGGAAATATACCTTTGGTAGGATTTCACGATTTTTTAGCTGTTTTCCTGAGTGGGAATGTGCAAACAATTAAATTATCTGAAAAAGACGACCAATTGCTTAAGCATCTCATAGAAAAAATGGGTGATTGGGATAGTAGAATAAATCAATATATTTCATTTGCCCCTATGCTAAAAGGTTGCGATGCTTATATTGCTACAGGTAGTAATAACAGCGCACGTTATTTTGAGTATTACTTTTCAAAATACCCGAGTATTATCCGTAAAAACAGAACTTCTGTGGCAATTCTCCAAGGAAATGAGACAATTGAGCAACTGGAAAAATTGTCAGATGATATCCATGTATTTTTTGGTTTGGGATGTAGAAATGTCACTAAAATATATGTTCCGGAAGGGTACGATTTTGTCCCCCTTTTAGGATCTTTTCATCGGTATAAATACTTTGCTGACCATCATAAATATAAAAATAATTATGATTATAATTTATCTATTCAGCTGATGAATAACCGCTATTACATGACCAATGAGAGTACTTTATTGGTAGAAAACGATTCAGTTTTTTCGCCTATTAGTCAGCTAAACTATAGTTTTTATACTAACCAGGACATAGTTATAGAAACGTTACGTAATAATGAGTCGATTCAATGTATTGTTGGACTGGATATACCTTTTGGAATGGCACAACAGCCGGGATTAAGTGATTATGCGGACGGAATTGATATTATGAATTTTTTAGTAAATTTATAATTGTAGGCTTTTTTATTAACTTACATTTTCATGCTTAGGCTTACAAAAATATCAATTACCCAATTTAAGAATTATAACTTTTCTACTTTTTCATTTAAAGAAAGAGTGGTAGGGATTTGCGGATTGAATGGGAAGGGAAAGACAAATCTTTTGGATGCAATACATTACCTATGTTTTACCAAAAGCTACTTTTCCAAGACTGACTCCGCCTTTATCCAATTTGAAAAGGACGGTTTTAGGCTGGAAGGTTCTGTAATGGCCAATTACCAGATAGCAGCTACCGCTACAGGGGATTTTTCCAATAAAAAAGATAATCTTAAGCAAAATGGCAACCTGGAAGACAAGGTTGACCAATATTCAAATGACCAAATCGTTTGTATTTTCAGAGGAGTAGGCAAGAAAGAGTTTTTGTTAAATGGGGTGCCTTATGCCAAATATTCGGAGCATATTGGTAAATACCCCTGTGTAATGATAGAACCCGATGATATAGGGCTAATTACTGGAGGCAGCGAGGATAGACGTAAATTTTTGGATACCTTACTATGCCAGATTGATGCCGAATATCTTCAACAACTCATCATTTATACAAAAGTTTTGCAGCAACGCAATAGTTTGTTGAAACGTTTTGCAGAACAGGCAAAAACAAATGAAGGTCTTTTGGAAGTGCTCGATCAACAGTTGATAAAACCAGGTAATTATATTTACTCGGTTAGAAAGACTTTCACAGCTCAAATCATTCCGTTGGTGCAACAGTTTTACAAACAGATTGCCAACAATGATGAACAGGTGACATTGCAATATGAAAGTCACCTTAATAATGCAACTTTTGAATCTATTCTAATTCAAAATCGCGAAAAGGATGGATTTCTTCAACGAACCAACGGTGGGATTCACAAAGATGATATTAGTATCGCCTTAAATGGGCAGGTTTTTAAAAATATAGCTTCTCAAGGGCAGCGCAAGAGTTTGTTGTTTGCATTAAAATTGGCAGAATTTGAATTATTAAAAGTAAATAAAGGTTTTGCCCCTCTCCTGCTGCTCGATGATGTATTTGAAAAATTAGATGATCAAAGAATGCAGAATTTATTGAATTGGGTTTGTAATGACAATGACGGGCAAGTCTTTATTACTGATACCCATAAAAAAAGGCTGGAAGATGCTTTTATCGAATTGAATACTTCCTACCAGATTATAGAACTATAGCCAAATTCAATACATCCAAACCCTAACAGTATTAAATAAAATATACCTTTACTTTATGGGAGAATTTTCAATGCAAGATGCGATTAAGCAATTCTTAAAGCAAAGTCGAATTAAGGGAGGCATACAAGCTTTGCAAATTGAAGATGTATGGGAGCAAATTATGGGTAAAACGATTGCGCGATACACGGATAAGATCCAGATCATCAATCAAACATTGTTTATAAGCTCTACTGTTGCCCAATTAAAAAATGAATTGCTTTATCAAAAAGATAAAATTATAGAAAGGGTCAATGAGGCCCTAGGAGATAAAGTAATTAATGATGTGGTGATTAAGTAGTAACCTTGTCCCTTTATTAATTGTCTACCCTTGGATCCAGTAATGCATACAACTTATTTGCTAAAATATTAATGGCAATAAAAATGCAGGCACTAATCAAAACAGCACCCATTACCACGGGGTAATCTAATTTCCCCAATGCGTCCACAGTAATTTTCCCGATACCAGACCAGCCAAAAATATATTCAATAAAAAATGCGCCGGCCAGTAATTCTGCAAACCAACCGGTGATGGCAGTAACAACGGGGTTTAAGGCATTGGGAAGGGCATGAAATACAACTACTTTAATTTTCGGCAACCCCTTTGCATAAGCTGTTCGGATATAATCTTGTTCAAGTACATCCAACATGGCAGATCGGGTAAGTTGGGTAATGATAGCTAGTGGACGCAAACCCAATGTAATAGCGGGAAGAATCCCATTTTGGAGGGTTAGATATTTTTCACCTGTCACCTCATCAATATCAAACCAGCTGCCGGTTAAATGTAAGTTCGTATAAGGATGAAGTACAACACCAAAGATATAAGCAATCAATATCGCCATAAAAAAAGAGGGAGCAGATATACCCGCAATACTGGAGAAAATGGCTGTTGTGTCGAGCCAGCTGCCCTTTTTAACCGCTGCAATAATACCGAGTGAAATTCCAATGCAACTTGCAAAGAGCATTGCGGCTATGGCTAACAGTAAAGTGCCTGGTAAGGCTTCCATCAAAACGGCACTTACCTTTTTTTTTGTTTGATAGCTTTTACCCAAATAAGGGATTTTTAAACCAAGTTGAATGTCATTACCAATAAAGATCCCCTGCAAATTTTTCTTTTTAACTTCCTCTTTTTGGTAAATGCAAATTGGGGATACATCATTTACATACAAAACAAATTGCTTCCATTTAGGCTGATCTAGATACAAATCTTTTCGAATATTTTCAAGGGTCTTTTTATCACCAGTTTGCCCAACAATCATTCTTGCAGGATCTCCAAAACCCTGAAATAGGAGGAATACCAAACTTACCACACCCAGCAGAACGAGTAATGAATAAATTAATTTATGGAACAAAAGTATCAATTTAGTGCTACAGTATTTATTTAAAAGGGCACCCAACTGCTGAATTATTGGGCAATGTTTATTTGCTTACTTTGTCCAAATCGGCCCAACTATATTTTTCTTGCACCAGCGGCCCATTCATAACATATAAAGTCGGGTTGGCCCTTGCTGCAGTTTTAATAGCAGTCGCATCACAGGTCAAAATTGCAATATTAAAATGGTGATTGATATTAAACAAGGCATTAACATTATCTCTATCCGATGTAATAATGTAAACGGGCCGATTCAATTGTCGGATCTTATCATAAAAATTATTAAAATCGGTCCACCATTGATTGGTTCCTCCCTGAAGATTTTGCAGAAAAAATAAATAGTAGGTACCTGATTGTCCAAGAATATCTTCAGTAAGATTTACACCAGCAGAATCAGCAAGTGTAAAATCACTAATTGCAGGAACATTGTTTTTTCCCTTTGAAATCAATTTCTGAATTCTTTCAGAAAATGTCCAGCTACTATCTGGAAGATTAGTGGTTGTAAACTCTTTTTTAATTCCCGCTTTCTCGTAGATAAATAGGTAATCGTATAGATCTGGGATAGCACCTGCAGGCATTTTACGCAATTCGAGTAAGTTATTCCCTTTCTTATAGGGAAGGCAGTCTTTTAATGGTAAATGTTTTAAAACAAAACCTTGTAAAAAGGTAGCTAAAAAAAGTACAGTAAAAAGAATGAGTACAGCACCAATACCTTTAAAGAGGGGTGAAATATGTTTATTATTTACGAGCAGAAAAAGTATCAGTAGCGTTAAGATGATATCCTTTACAAATGTTTGAATGGGGGTAAGTGGAATACAGTCACCAAAACAGCCGCAAGCCCTAATTTTACCTGTAAATAAAACAAAGCTAGTTAAAAAAGTAAAAAACAAAGTAAGTAAGAGCAAAAGGGTTAAAATTGGCTTTTTTCTCCATCCTATTAACAGCGCCACCCCCAATACAATTTCCAATACAATCATCAGGATAGAGAACCACAAAGACTGAGTATGCAAATAGTCCATAAGACCTGGGAAATAACCATCACTGGCCCACACTTCAAAAAACTCCTGCATTTTATACCCCAATCCTAGCGGATCAATGGCCTTTACTAGACCTGAAAAAACAAAAAGGCATCCCACCAGCAATCGTGAAATATGGACAGCTATCTTCATGACGATTATTTTAAATGAACAGTTTATTCAATGTAAACAATTTGTAATTAGCACATTAAATTAGGCACTATGAATTTTTTCTTCAATTAAAATCAAGGCAAATACCGCATAATTCATAATATCATAATAATTAGCATCAATCCCTTCACTGGCAAGGGTTTTACCATCATTTTTTAAAATTTGTTTAATGCGAAGCAGTTTAGCCAATATGAGGTCAGCGAAACTTTCCTGGCTCATTTGTCTCCAGGCTTCCCCATAATCATGGTTTTTGTCTTCCATTAATTTTTTGGCGATGGTTACCTGCTCATTGTAACAATTTTCAACTTGTGGTAACGGTAAATCTTCCGTCTCATCTGAGGCTAGTTGAAGTTGAATTAGGCCAATAATACTATAATTCAATATGCCTTTGAATTCACTGATAAGGTCATCTCCGATCTTTTGAGTACCTTTTTCTTGGATGGTACGAATTCGCTTCGCCTTTATGTAAATTTGATCTACAATGGAGATCGTTCGGTAAACGCGCCAAGATGTGCCATAATCATTGGTTTTCTTTAAAAAAATATCCCTGCAGCTTTGAATCGCTGAATCGTATTGTTGATTGGTGTTCATTGTTTGCTGTAAGTGTATAATTTTGTAGTTGTCAAAAATACCATTTCTATCTGATGTGCACAATTAACTGTAAAGGAAAATTATTAACCTTCGATCAACCGTTGGTAATGGGAATTATCAATGCTACCCCAGATTCCTTTTATAGGGGAGATTTACTGGCAGGTTTGGAGGCAATGATTGAACTGGGAGGTGAAATGATGGTAGCAGGAGCATCCATACTAGATATTGGAGGACAAAGTACCCGACCAGGCAGTAAACGCATTAGCGCTTCTGCGGAAATTCAAAGAGTAATCCCCCTAATAGATGCTATTCATTCAACTTATCCGGAGCTGATTCTATCCATTGATACTTATCACAGTGAAGTTGCACTGGCAGCAGTAAAGGCAGGAGCTTCTATCGTAAATGACATCAGTGCTGGCTCCATGGATCCTGAAATGATTAGTTGTGTGGCGTCGCTCAAAGTACCGTATATCTGTATGCATATGAAAGGAACTCCGGAGAGTATGCAAACGAATCCTACTTATGAGGACCTGATAAAAGAGGTGCTTGATTTTTTTGTTGGTAAAATCGATCAATGTAAAAAGGCCGGAATAATGGATATTATTATTGATCCAGGATTTGGATTTGGGAAAACCACTGATCAGAATTTTATCTTATTAAAACAATTGTCTGTTTTTAAAATGTTGGACAAACCAATATTAGCTGGACTTTCCAGAAAAAGCATGGTGTATAAAACCTTGGGCATTGATGCAATGGATTCACTCAATGGTAGTTCTGTTTTAAATACCATTGCACTGCTGCAAGGTGCTTCCATTATAAGAGTACATGATGTGATGGAAGCAAAGCAAGTTGTATCACTTTTTACAGCATTTGATAAAGCATAGCGCCCCCAATAAGCTTGAAGAAAACATTTCAAGTACTACTTTATTGCTGGAGGTTGAGGCAAAAAAAAGCGTTCCGAATTTACGGAACGCTTTTTTTGAATAAGTAATTTTTATCACTAGCGTTGCGTTATAAATCAAAGATATTCAATTGATTATCTTTTTGTTCTTTGAAATATTGTAATTGAGTTTGCTGAAACAGTTGATTTATGGGCATTCT
>JBIKOV010000124.1:0-9879 GCA_044357815.1 Ferruginibacter sp.
GAACCACCACCACCATCAATGGCACACTAACGCTTACCAAAGGAAAACTGGTATTGCTAGCTTCCGGCACTTTACAAATTACCTCCGGCAATGCAATTGTAGGCGGCAGTTCATCCAATTATATCGATGCAGCCCCAAGCGCTGTGGTAAGGATAGACAATATTTCTAGCGAAAGGTTATTGCCTATTGGCAACGCAACTAAATATTTACCTATTACCATTACGCCAGCAAGCAAAGAGTCTTTAAATATCAGAGTTTTTGAAGGGATTACTGCTAATGCAATAGCTGGAGTAGCAACCCCTACCGTCGATCAAAAAAAATCTATGGTCGATGCCGTTTGGAACATCAGCCTGGCGGCTGGCTCTGCAGCTTCAAATAGAATAATAAAAGTAGAATGGCCCACTTCGCCAGCTTCATCTTCGTTGGAAGGCGCTGATATCAATGACGCTGCTGCTGCTTTGGGCTTGATTTCCAACAGCGGAACAGGTGGTTGGAGTTCACCCACTGGTACTATTGACAAAACCAATCATAGTGCAACGGCTACGGTTACCAGCTTTGGTTCATTTAGTGCGGGTAGAGTCGCTATGCTATTTGCCCAGCCTGCAGCCAAAACCTACGGGGATGCTGATTTCTCTGCAGGGGTAACTAGCTTAAATTCCAGTGCCATTACGTATTCAAGCAATACGCTTTCTGTAGCAACTATTGCTACCAATGGCACCATTCATATTGTGGGAGCCGGCACAGCTACCATCACTGCCTCGCAGATTACCGATGGGGTATATGCTGCAGTTAGCATTTCCAGAACCCTTACGGTAGGCAAGGCAGCGTTGACGATTACAGCAGACGATCAGGTGAAATTTTTGAGTGCTGTCAATCCTACACTCACGGCAACCTATACTGGTTTTCAATTGGGTGAAACGGAAGCCGTCCTGTTGACACCGGCGGTGTTCAGTACCACAGCAGATGTTTCGTCTGTGAGGGGCGGCTATCCTATTACGGTAAGTGGCGCCACTTCCAATAATTATGCCATCAGTTTTGTAGCGGGTAGTCTTCAGGTACTCAATGCAGCCTTTGAATTTGATGTAATACCGGTTAAAACCTTTGGGGACGCTGACTTTGACGGCGGGGCCTTCAGTGTCAACACCATTACACCAATCGTATATTCTAGTGACAATGCTGCAGTGGCCACCATTGTAGCTGGAAAAATCCATATTGTGGGGGCAGGCACTGCCAATATCACCTCATCCCAACAGGGCTCAGGTGTTTACCCGGCTTACAGCATTACACAACTGCTAACCGTAAACAAGGCGCCCATGACAATCAGCTTTGCGGCTTTGCCAACTAAGGGGTATGGCGATGCGGATTTTGACCCAGCCGCTACGAGCAGTAATTCGGTCATACCGATTGCGTATAGCAGCAGCAATACTTCAGTGGCTACCATTATAGCCGGAAAGATCCATATTGTTGGCGCGGGCAGTTGCATCATCACTGCAGCGCAGACGGGCAACGACAATTATATAACCGCCAGCAGCGTTGATCAGGCGCTTACGGTAAATAAGGCGGCCCTTAGCTTTACAGCGGATAATAAGTCGAAGTATGTGGGACAGGTTAATCCGACACTCAGTTTTGTGACTGCAGGATTTGTATTGGGCGAAACAGAGACGGTCTTGTCAACCCCGTTAGCTATTAGCACCACTGCGGTTACCGCCTCTGTTGCGGGCACCTACCCTATTACCCTATCCGGTGCTACGGCTACCAACTATTCTATCAGTTTTGTAGATGCTATCTTTACGGTGAAGGAAAAGGAAATACAAACCATCACCTTTGCAGCACTGGCCACCAAAACTTACGGCAATGCAGATTTCGCCGCAGGTGGTAGCAGTACCAATGCCAGCATCGCGGTGGTTTACACAAGCAGCAATACGGCGGTGGCTACCATCGTGGGCACCAATGTGCACATTGTGGGAGCAGGCACAGCAGACATAACCGCTTCGCAAGCGGGTTCGGATGTGTATGCAGCGGCTACCAGTGTAGTAAAAACCCTCACCGTTAGCAAGGCAGCCTTGAAAATCACGGCCGACAACAAATCAAAAATCACCGAGCAGGTGAATCCTGTACTAACGGTAACCTACACTGGTTTTGTGTTGAGTGAAACCAGCGCAGTGTTGCAGACGCCGGTGGTAATCAGTACTACAGCGATTACGGCTTCTTTACCGGGCACCTATCCCATCACTGCCAGTGCTGCAGCCGCGGCCAATTATACGATTAGTTTTGTGGCCGGTACCCTTACGGTGAATCCAAAAACTGTTCAGACCATCAGTTTTGCTGCTCTGGCGGCAAAGATGTATGGCAACGCGGATTTTGCGGCAGGTGGCACCAGCAACAATGCCACCCTTCCAGTTATGTATAGCAGCAGCAACCAGGGAGTAGCCACCATCATCGGCAATATGATCCACATTATGGGCGCGGGTACAACTGTCATCACCGCCTCGCAAAATGGAGATGCTTTGTATTATCCAGCGCTGAATGTGTCCAGAACACTCACCGTAAGCAAGGTACCCCTCACCATCAAAGCTATCGACACCACCAAGATACAAGGAGAGGATAATCCAGTTTTTGCATTTACGTATACAGGATTGGTAGCAGGTGAAACAGGTGCGAATCTTTTTTCAAAAGTGTCAACCAGTGCGCTGAAAGGGTCTGCAGCGGGTCACTACAGCATTGCGCCAACGGGAGCCGATACATCGAATTATATCATCACCTATGTAAGCGGCAGGTTTACCATTTATCCTCCTGCAGGCAAGGACCAGATAAACCTCAATGCGTATAGAAGCAGCAGCAGCCAGCTTACTTTACAGATCTATTCTACGCAATTCATCGTAGCAGATGCCATCTTGTACAATTTAAACGGAACGCCGATTAAAAGTGTAGGCTGTAATGTCCCGAAGGGCTTTTCCACCACAAAGATGGATTTGCCATTCCTATTGCCAGGTTTATATATTATCAAGGTGAAAGGCTGGTCGATTGATTGTAAAAAAATAATTTCAATCTTGTAATAATTAAAAGATGTCATCTCCTTTCTCTATTAGTTTGTTTTTTTTGATCTTGACTGCATCATTCAATGTTTCAGCACAGGTCAGTTTAAGCGCCGAGGGAAAGAAAAAAACTTATGAACTTATCAACAGCAGTTTGTCTCCCGGCCATGAGGCCGTGGAGGCATCTGACCAATGTGCCAGCCATCCTGATTTTGGCAGGCATATTGCAGAAAAATGGGACGCCTCCCTCAATAAATAGGTGTTTGAATTTTATGCGTATGTAACACCCGACAATGACCGATGTGAAAAGTTTGATCGGCAGCGTGTGGAAATTAAAACCTCCGAGCCCTCTCCCGATAACGGCGCTGTACATATCGGGATTAGGTGTGGAACTGATAGAAAAGAGTAACAAATGAAAAATCAATTATAACAAGCGGATAAAATTCGTAGAATATGTAAGTAAAAGGATGTAATCATCCTTATAATCGCAGAAGATGGAAATGATAAAAGAATTAAAAAAAGTTTTCCAGCAGAATTTTCAAACAGAACCCCTCATCGTTCGTTCACCCGGTCGTATCAATATAATCGGTGAACATACCGATTATAATGAAGGTTTTGTATTGCCTGCTGCTATTGACAAAGCAGCCTACATTGCTGTTTCTCTTCGTGATGACGATGAGATTCACCTAGTGGCAATGGATTTGAATGAAAATTTTTCAGTTAATCTTAAAGACTTGAAGCCGGTAGGTGATGTTAGCTGGCCAAACTACATACTTGGCAGTGCAGCTCAATTTCTCAAAAGAGGCGTTCAACTGCCTGGCTTTAATGCGGTATTAACCAGCGATGTCCCAATGGGTGCGGGGTTATCTTCTTCTGCAGCCGTGGAATGTGCTACCGTTTTTGCTTTAAATGAATTATTGCAAACTGATTTAGATAGGCTTACAATGGTACGTATGGCACAGAAAGCAGAACATGAATATGCAGGAGTAATGTGCGGCATCATGGATCAGTTTGCATCTATGATGGGAAAGAAGGATTATGTAATTAAACTGGATTGCCGTTCATTGGAGTATGAATATGTTCCGTTCAAACTGGAGGGATTAAAAGTATTGTTGTTAAATACCAGCGTAAAACATTCACTGGCTTCTTCCGAATATAATACCCGAAGAAAAGAATGCGAAAAAGCTGTGGAGTGGGTGAAGCAAAATGTACAGGGAGTAAATTCTTTAAGGAACGTATCAGAGGAAATGCTGAACAAATATGTGTTACCTAATGATGAATTGATTGATAAACGAAGTCGCTATGTTGTACAGGAAATCAATCGTCTTTTGGAAGGATGCAATGATTTGCAAAGCGGCGATTTAGCAGCATTGGGTAAAAAAATGTTTACAACTCATGATGGCTTAAGTAAAATGTATGAAGTAAGCTGTAAAGAACTGGATTGGTTGGTAAATAAAGTAAAAAATAATACCAATGTTATTGGTTCACGTATGCTAGGTGGCGGTTTTGGCGGCTGTACAATCAACCTGGTTAAAGAAACGGCTATCGATGAATTGGTAGCAGATTTAAAACTGGCTTATGAAAAAGAAATGGAATTGCCATTGGTATATTATGTGGCTTCAATTGAAAACGGAACTGAATTAATATCATAAATTATGTTTGACTTAAAAGAACATTCACATACTCGATTGAATATATTAACCGGTGATTGGGTATTGGTTTCTCCACACCGTATGAAAAGACCATGGCAGGGAAAAGTTGAGGAATTGCCAAAAGGTGATCGTCCTTCACATGACCCCAACTGCTATTTGTGTCCCGGTAATAAAAGATCCGATGGATCAAATAATCCCTATTACAATGAACCATATTCTTTTGTAAATGACTTTTCAGCACTGCTGCCAGACACTCCCGAAGGTGGTTATGAAGAAGATGGATTGTTGCATGTAAAAAGTGAATCAGGCATATGCAAGGTAATTTGTTTTTCGCCTACACATAACCTTACACTACCTCAGTTGCCTGTAGAAGCTATTGAAAAGGTAATTGAACTTTGGCAAAATGAGTTTAGGGAACTTTCTGCGAATCCGACTATAAAGTATATACAGATTTTCGAAAATAAAGGTGAGATAATGGGTTGCAGCAATCCACATCCGCACGGCCAAATCTGGTCTTCCTCCTCTTTGCCTCTAGAATTATCGAAAGAAACAACACAGCAGAAAAATTATTTTAATAAACATCATACAAGTTTACTATCGGCTTATATTAACCTTGAATTAAAAAAGAACGAACGGGTCGTATTGGAGAATGAAGATTTTTTGGCACTCGTTCCATTCTGGGCAGTTTGGCCTTATGAGACTATGATTGTAAGTAAACGTCATTTACAAGACGTCACTCAATTTAATGCACAGGAAAAGAAATCATTGGCTATTATACTAAAACAATTAACAGCAAAGTATGACAACTTGTTTAATATTTCATTTCCCTATTCAGGCGGCATGCACCAGGCCCCTGTTAATGATGGAGAACATCCTGAATGGCATTGGCATATGCATTTTTTTCCGCCATTATTAAGAAGTGCGACTGTTAAGAAATTCATGGTTGGTTTTGAAATGCTTGCCAACCCTCAAAGAGATATCACACCCGAATTTGCGGCTGAAAAACTTAGATCATTAAGCACAATACATTATACTGAACAATAAACAAAAAATGGCCATTCAAAAAATAGTAGTTACAGGTGGACTTGGGTTTATCGGTTCGCATACAGTGGTTGAATTACAGCAGGCAGGTTATGAAGTAGTGGTTATTGATGATGTAAGTAATTCAAATATTGGTGTCCTGGATAGGATTGGACAAATCATTGGCATTAAACCAGTATTTTATCAAATTAATAGGCTAGATAAAAAAAGCTAGATGATGTATTTCAATCAGAAAAAAACTTTATGGCTGTTATTCACTTTGCCGCTTTTAAGGCGGTGGGAGAATCAGTTAAAGAACCATTGAACTTGGATGGCATGAAAGTAGTAGGATATACCTCCGCTATTCAGGTATTCTTTTTGGTGCTGAGTGGATTTATTGGTTTATTTGTTTCCTTAAAAATGGTTGGGGGGGATGAAGGTATAGGTGCAGGATTTAGCATACTAAGAACGGAAGCTGCTGATCATTCAATTGGTGAATTGAATCACAAGACGTATTAATCACAATTAAATATAAAAAAAATGAAAAATGTATTTTTAGTTTTTGCAGTTTTAATGACAACCTTCATCACATTTGCTCAAGAGTCTTCATCAAAATCTCCTGAACAACGAGCCAAAAAGTATGTTAAGCAATTGAAAAAAGAAGTAACCCTAACTGCAGAGCAATCCTCAAAAATTGAAGCTATACAATTGAAATGTATTGAGCAAGTAGACGTGTTGAAATCCAAAGAAGAAGGTGGAGGTAAAAAGAAAAGTAATAAAGAGTCAAAGGAGATAATAAACGCTGCTAATGCAGAAATCAAAGCTATTTTAACCAATGAGCAAATACCGAAATTTGATGCCTGGTTGGAGGAAAAAAAAGGGAAGATGAAAAATAAGGCAGAAAAAAAAGAGAAAGGCAGTAAAGAAAATTAATTCATATGTAAAGTATCGAACCTTCAAAAAAAAGAATTTTAGTCGAATTTTTTGATACTTTTAATATCTTCTTCATCAATTTTGTTAAAAGTGGATTTTAATTTTTTACAAAAAAGGGTAAATGTAACTGTGAGGAAAAATTAAGGGAAATTATATTTTTTATTATAGCACATTCTAAAATCTTAATACTTTCAATGCTAAGTAAGTTCGAAGTGTCGGTATCCATCCCGATACTACTACAAAAAAGGCAATCTTGCAAAAGATTGCCTTTTTTTGTATCGTCTAAAAACCTTTTATCTATTGTAATCTGTTGAAAAAAGCCATTGACTTTTGTGGTTCGAACTGTCCCATTTTCTTTATCGTACTGAATGACAGGTTATTTTTGAAAATAATTTTCCAATGCAGACAAGTGGCTTGATATTGTAAATAACTTTATTATTTATTATATTCGATTTTTTTTAAAATATTGGCAGTCAAAAATCATGGAAATCAATAGGCTATAAAACATCGCACATTGAACATTGTTCAATTGGCTTTTTATAAAACAAAGCAGGAGAAGTTGAAATATCCAATGGGCAAAAGGGGATAATGGATAGTCAAGGCATGGCGATGCTTACAATGGAGGGGGATAAATTTAAAGAATTAACTGTGGCTGACCCATCACGGAAATTAAGCCGCATTTTGCTGACTATACCAAATTGTTATAAGACTAAAAGAGAGGGTATTGACTGTTTTCCTGATAAAAAAAGTAATACTACAATGATTATTGTTGATTTACCGAAAGTTGATTATTTGGGGAAAAGTGTGACAATTAAGCTATAAAATAGGGTAACCCATATTTATACAGTGCTAGAAATGCATAAGGTGATTTGTTGATATTGGACTATTTTGTTTTCTATAAAGTCATAAAATTTTTGCATGATTTTTGTTACTTCAAAAGATGTAATTTTAACAAACGTCCATTGCTTTTTGGACTGTTAAATTGGAATGAGGTTTAGTTTTAATTTAAAATAAAGGGTAAAATATATTTTTAAATATTAACTTATGAAATGTAAATTTTTAACGATAGGATTGATTATTTTTTTTAATACCAGTGTTACTGCACAAAACATTGATCGTTACCAAAAAATGAGCGCACTCATTAGTGAAAATTTTGCTTTTGCTGACAGCCAATACGCCTATTTGATGAAGCAGACATTATCGGATAAAATACCTCAGTCATTCGATGCAAAAACAAATCAATTATTGTCTCGTGAGATTACATGGTGGTGTACTGGATTTTATCCAGGTACTTTATTATATATTTATGAGCAAACCAAGGATGAAACTATAAAAACAGAAGCATTAAGAGCTTTGAAATTGATTGAATCCAATCAAACTTATACAGGAAATCATGATTTAGGATTTATGATGTTTTGCAGTTTTGGTAATGCTTATCGTTTATTTAAAGATGAAAAATTTAAAAAAATTATTTTTCGGTCAGCTGAGTCTTTGGGGACCAGATATCGTCCTACTATGAAAGCCATTCAATCATGGGGTAAAAATCAATATTTTAATTGTCCTGTCATTATTGATAACATGATGAATTTGGAAATGCTGAACTGGGTCACTCAAAATGGGGGTAACCCAATCTATCAACAAATTGCAGAAACTCATAGCAATACTACCTTGAAGGAATTTTATCGCCCTGACTATAGCTCTTATCATGTTGTAGATTTTGACCAAATGACAGGAAAAGTCATTAGGAAATCAACTCACCAAGGAGCTTCCAACAGTTCTGCATGGTCGCGTGGTCAAGCATGGGGTTTGTATGGTTTTATAACTATGTATCGTGCTACTAAAAATGAAGCCTATTTAGCCCTCGCAATAAATATTGCAGAATTTTATTTAAATCATCCCAACTTACCTGCCGATTTAATTCCTTATTGGGATTTTGATGCAGGCCAGCAACCTCTCGCTAAAAGAGATGCTTCTGCGGCTGCTATCACCGCCTCTGCATTAATGGAATTGGGGCTATACACCAATGGAGCTCAAAAAGAAAAATACATCAATGCTGGAGTTAAAATGATTGAATCATTATCTACTGATACCTATCGTGCTAAATATGGCGAAAATGGAGGCTTTTTAATTAAACATTGCGTAGGTGCTTTGCCATTGAACTCTGAGATTGATGTCCCTTTAATATATGCCGATTATTATTTTTTAGAAGCCCTAAAAAGATATAAAGATTGGCATTTGAAATAGTAAGACTTTATTTTAAAAAATCTATATTTTGAAGAAAAATATTTTAAAGCTTTGTAGTGTCATTGTATTGCATACTACTTTATTTCAAATGGGTTTTTCGCAAAACATAACATTCCAAAACAATTCCTCCATTAAAAGAATCAATGAAGTAGTTGAAATTCCGTGGTCAAGTGTAATTGCTAAGTATCCTTCAATTGATACCAATGCATTAGTTATCACAAAAACTGATACAAAAACCCCAATTAGCTACCAATTTGAATATAAAGGAATGTCTATTATTCAAAATTTATTAGTAGAAATAAGTATTTCTGCAAATAGTAGCATATCCATTCAGCTCAACAAAGGGAAACGTACCGTATTTGAACCCAAAACATATTGTCGTTTTATACCAGAGCGAAAAGACGATTTTGCTTGGGAAAACGATAAAATTGCGCACAGAATGTATGGCAAATCTTTAGAAGCAACTCCAAAGGAAAACGCTTACGGAACTGATGTTTGGTCTAAACGTACTCATAAAATGGTTATAAATCAATGGTACAGTGCCAATGATTATCATGAGGACAATGGAACGGGTTTAGACTATTACCATGTAGGTTATTTTTTAGGAGCAGGAGATGTTGCTCCCTTTATCAAAGATTCAATTTGGTTCCCTAAAAATTATAGCCGCTGGAAAGTTTTAGATAATGGCCCATTAAGAAGCAGTTTTATTTTATATTATGATTCATGGGATGTTGATGGGCAGCCTACCACAGTCTCCAAACAAATTTCAATAGATGCTGGATCACAACTTAGTAAAGTAAAATTAGTATACGACTACGCTGGAAATCAGATACTACCTTTAGCCATTGGGATTTCTCGAAGAGCAGCAGCTGGAACTATGTTACTTAATGAACAAAAAGGAATTTTAGGTTATTGGGAACCTACTCATGGAAAAGACGGTAACATTGGAGTAGCCTGTATCATACCCAATTCAGAAAATAAAATGTCGTTACAAA
>JBIKOV010000062.1:0-15909 GCA_044357815.1 Ferruginibacter sp.
GGAATAAAATGGGTGATATAAAATCTGCAGAAGAGTGGTTTGAATATTTGCAAAATTTTGAAGTCGCTCTTCAAAATCCAATTTCAATTCAGTAAATGATACATGGAGTGCATTACTGCCTCGGCTACTTTTTTCATAAAAGGTTCAAGAATTTGTTTTGAATAATCCACTATTAAAGTTTTGGTTTGCAAATAGTCTTTGTATTTGAAAGTTATTATAAAACTATGGATTGATGTAACCTATTAATTGTTGTCAATTCCTCCACTTTCGAATTGATTGTATAGTTGGATTATAATTCAATTTCTATTAGGCTTACCTGGCCTTAAAATCCATTTTATAGACCACCTGTAAAACTAATTATTATCTAATTATTCTGAAAAATAAATACTCAGTTCTGAATTTATTATATAATTATTGTCATTTTGTATAGTTCCTATTGCTCTAATTTTTTTATATTCTACACAAAGATTAAAGTATTCAATGATCTAATTAGTCTTCTACTCGAAAAGGTACCTATCATGATATTTTTTCGCTACAGATTTATATTATATAGGCACCTATTTTAGCAGCTACTTCAATTTAATATTTTAAAAAATTTTTCTTCCCGTAAAAATTGTTTCAAGAGAATTGTTATTAGTTGATTTTCGAGTATTGTCAAAAAAGGATCATAAAAATATTTTTTTTAGGTTCTTCCCTGAAAAATAAAAATTAACTATCTATCATTGTCGTTTGCGAAAACGATAATGATAGATAGTGAATACACTGATTTGATTAATTGTAATAATTTCAGCATAAGGGCAGGATGCCCTTTTTTAATTGCTTATATTTGAAGAGAATTTAACATCTCTCAACTTTAAAATATAAATTTTTTATGAACCGATTTTATAAAAAATATTGTTTTCTTATTTGCATATTTATAATTCCATCGATTTTATTTGCTCAAAACAAGAAGCCCAATATTATTTTTATACTTACTGATGACCAACGCTGGGATGCAATGGGTGTGGCGGGCAATTCCATCATTCAGACACCAGAGATGGATGCATTGGCCAAGTCGGGAACTTATTTTAAAAATGCATTCTCTACTACACCTATTTGTGCTGCCAGTAGAGCTTCCATATTAACTGGTTTATATGAACGCACCCATGGGTACACTTTTCAAAAACCTCGATTGAAGCAACCTTATGCTGATATTATGTATCCTAAACTATTAAAGGAGAGTGGTTATCATGTTGGTTTTTTTGGAAAGTTGGGAGTAAATATTGACAATCCCAATCAATATTTTGATGTAAGTGATTTTTATGATCGAAATGATCAGCTGCCAGATAGGAGGGGATATTTTTATAAGAAACTCGGTGATGATACGGTTCATTTGACACGTTTTTCCGGTCAACAGGCGCAGGAGTTTATAAAGAACGCTCCATCTGAAAAGCCTTTCTGCCTTTCCATTTGTTTTAGCGCTCCCCATGGCCATGATCCTTCCAAGGAGCAATATTATTGGCCCGAAAAATATGATACCCTTTACAAAAACATTTCGATACCCCCGCCTATTTTAGGGGATGAACAATATTTCAACCAATTGCCTCTTGAGGTGCAAAAAGGGTTCAACAGAGTGAGGTGGAAGTGGCGGTTTGATACGCCTGAGAAATATCAAACGATGGTGAAAGGATACTATCGCATGATCACCGAAATTGATGATGAAATTGCACTTATTCGAAAGCAACTGAAGGTAAAGGGGGTAGATGATAACACAATTATTATTGTAATGGGTGATAATGGATATTTTTTAGGGGATCGCCAATTGGCAGACAAATGGTTGATGTATGATGCATCAATTCGAGTACCTCTAATTATTTACGATCCGCGAAACACTAAGTCATCCACTGTTGATGCAATGGTATTAAATATTGATGTTTCTAAAACTATTTTGGCATTAGCGGGAGTAGCAGTGCCTACAAATTATCAAGGTATCAACTTGAAACCTTTTTTGGAAAAAGGGAATATTTCTGTTGCAAGGAATACTGTTTTAATAGAGCATCTTTGGAAATTACCTGATATTCCTTCAAGTGAAGGTGTTCGGACGGATAGATGGAAGTATTTCCGTTATCGGCTGATCAAAGCACCTGAAGAATTGTACGATTTGCAGAAAGACCCATTGGAAAAGAACAATCTTGCAAGCGATATAAAATATGCTACAATACTTGCCCAAATGCGAAAGAAATGTGATTCAATAGCAAAGAAATATCAATCGGAAAAACTTTGTACGGACGACCCTTTCATTGAAAAGAAAAATTTCTGACATTTTCCTGTTCCAGTTGTTAAAATGAAATGTAAGCTGGCAGGATGATTTTTATTTTCTAAAAATAGGCTTGTGAAAAAGATATTTTGATATTTTGGGTTAGCTAGTTCCTATCTAAATTTTTTTTTGATTTTGTCGAATAATCTAATGGTATAATTATTCATAATTTATTATTACAACTTTTATAATTAAAAAATTTAGTTAACAATGATCAGTTTTGGTGTACAAAATAAAATCGCTTTAGTCACAGGGTGTTCACGAGGGATTGGCTTGGCCATTGCAGAAGCCTTGGCTCTAGCGGGTGCTGATATAATTGGCGTGTCAAATAATATGCCAGCAACAGGAAGTGAAGTAGAAAAAGTAGTGAAAGCTGCAGGACGTCAATTTTACCCATATGCAGTGGATTTTGCAAATCGAGAAGCCTTGTATACTTTTTTAGATAAAGTGAAAGCAGATCATCCATTCATTCATATTTTAATTAATAACGCTGGAAATATTATGAGAAAACCCATTGCAGATCACCCAGATGATTATTGGGATAAAATCATGGAAATTAATTTAAATGCACAGTTTGTTATTACGCGTGAATTGGGAAAACGAATGGTTGCTGAAAAGTCCGGGAAAATTGTTTTCACTTGTTCTTTATTAAGTTTCCAAGGTGGGATTAACGTACCGGGTTATTCAGCCAGCAAAGGCGCATTAACCTCCTTGTTAAAATCATTTGCCAATGAGTGGGCAGCCCATGGAGTTAATGTGAACGGTGTAGCTCCCGGATATATAGAAACAGACAATACTGAACAACTAAGGTCTGATCCTGATCGTAGTGCTTCTATTTTAGCACGTATTCCTGCAGGCAGATGGGGAAAACCAACTGACTTAGCAGGTGCGTATGTATTTTTAAGTTCTCCTTCGTCAGATTATATAAATGGTTCTATTATTACAGTAGATGGTGGTTGGATGGGAAGATAGCAGATGGTAATTGGTTGAATTTATCTTTGTTCAATCATTTAATTAATTGAATATTAAATAAACAAAAATGGAAATAAGATTTCAAAATAGCCCTATAGAAACTAGTAAAATGAATACCTCTGAATTAAGATCCAATTTTTTAATTCAGGATTTATTTCAAGTTGGAAAAATAAAATTAGTTTATTCTCATTACGACAGAATGATAGTAGGGGGTATTGTACCTAATGATACTCCTATTGAATTGCCTAATGAGGCAGAACTACGTTCAAAATATTTTTTAGAACGACGTGAATTAGGTATTATCAATGTTGGCGGTAAAGGAACGGTAATTGCGGATGGAGTAAATTATGAAATTGAAAAATTAGAGTGCCTTTATTTAGGAAAAGGAACTCAAGAAGTTGAATTTTCCAGCGTTTTATCCTCTTCTCCTGCACAATTTTATATTTTATCTGTTCCTGCACATCAAAATTATCCCAATACTAAAATGAATAAGGAGCAAGCTTCGCCCGTCAATTTAGGGGAATTAGCGACTTCTAATAAACGTACCATTTATAAATACATTCACAATGATGGAATTCAAAGCTGTCAATTAGTAATGGGCTTAACTACTTTAGAAGAAGGTTGTGTTTGGAACTCAGTTCCACCACATACCCATACACGCCGAATGGAAGCTTATTTTTACTTTGATATTCATGAATCACATCGTGTGATGCATTTTATGGGAGAATTTCAGGAAACGCGTCATGTTGTAATTGGAAATAATGAAGCAGTATTGTCTGCCCCATGGAGTATGCATTTTGGAGTGGGGACAGCCAACTACGGTTTTATTTGGGGCATGGCTGGGGAGAATAAGGAATTTACTGACATGGATCCAGTGCCTATTGCAACTATCAAATAAATAGTTGTGCCGTCCTATATAAATGATACGGGTTTAAAGCTTAAAAACAGTTATTTAAACCGAACCAAAAAAAGATTGATTACTTTAATATCGATTCTAAATCACTTCTTTTTAGTAATCCAAATAAAAACTCCCTTACCCGTAAAGCCCGTTATAATCAACTTTCATCAGACCTTATTTTCTTCTTTTAGAAGTGATAATAATCACACCACCTGCATCTTTCAACACAGACATGGACTCTATATTATTGGGGTCAATATCTTCAATCCCAGCTACTACACCATCTATCAAGACTAAGGGTGCCTTCGGAAAAATACCAGTAATATTTACCATTGCGGTAAGCAATATCAGTAGCCCAACAACTTGAGAACGGTTTACCAATATCAGTTTGCGCAGGTTTCAGAACCGACTCAAGTTTCCAATCTAGATAGATGCAACAGTGATTGATGCAATCAATTTAGATCGGGCTCGTGGATATGGGGTAGGTGTGGCACAGACTACGCTTTATCCGGCTGTAACGTTGAGCACCCAGGCTGCTTTGCGTTCAATTGTAAGAAGGGAAAGGAAAATAGAATTGGCTGGAGAGGGTTTGCGTTTGTTTGATATTCGCAGATGGAAAATTGCTGAAAAAGTAATGAATGGAATACTTTTTGGCAAGGCAATGAATAAAACCATTTATTACGCACTTCCTACACCAACGCTCGATGAAAACTCATCACCTGATTATACTTCATTCAATTCATTATTGTCGGTTGTAGGTAATTTCAAGATTATGGATAACCCAAGGGTATTTAAATTTCAAAACTACCTCTGGCCCATTCCACAGTCTGAGATTGATGTCAATAAGAATCCAGGTTTCTTGCAAAATACCGGCTATTGATATTTTACAAGTAGTATCCATTTATCTTTAGCTTTTCCAGAGGTCATTCATCAAAAATAGTTCTAACAATGACCTCTGAAATTTTTAATGATTTTTTTGTGTACTTTAAATAATGAAACAGGTTTTTAAGGAAGTTTTAAAGGGGCTTTTACATTAATATGATTATTTTGCAGATGTCAGTATTTAGTTTTTATAAATTAAAATTTAATTCAATAGATCATTAAAGTGTTCTCTTGCATTCTTGTCTGTATTTTTTCTTCCTGCATTTCAATTGTGTTGAGTGCGAAAAAAATCGGGGATTTAAATTAGCCAGCGGGTCAAGTTATTATAAGCATTGGTGGGGGGCAGTCAAATTTGAAAATATCCAGTTCATCAGAAGCTGTTCAAGCAAAAATCAGGGTTTTAGGAAATGGAGAAAAATTAAACAGGACTAAAATATAAAATATTCATGCGTCAGTTTTTAGGAATTTGTATTTGCTTTTGTAATCTTTTTACACATGCTCAAAATAAGCTAGCCTGGTGGAAGGCATCAGATACCACTAGTTATATAATCGACGGTCAGGCTTGGTCTACGGAAATGGGTAATTCCATCCAGCGTCTTCCTCCTCGTGCAGCAGCATTGGTAAGAAAACCTGTATGGGACTTGTCCCAACAAACTGCAGGACTTTCCATCAGGTTTGTGAGTAATGCGCCGGAGATAATTGTCCGGTATAAAGTCACCGGTCCAGTAAATAAGCCACACATTCCTTCTACGGCATTTAGTGGTGTGGATTTGTACGCTACTGATAGTGATGGAATGTTGCATTGGACCTCTGGTAAATACAGTTTCAAAGACACCGTACAATATATATTTGCAACCCTTAGGCCAAATGATAATTTTCATAAATTAGGCAGGGAATACCAGCTTTTTTTGCCATTATTCAATACCGTCAGCAATTTAGAAATTGGGGTGCCAATTGGAAGCGTTTTCAAAATATTACCTCCTCGGCTTGAAAAGCCAATTGTGGTGTATGGTACTTCTATCGCTCAGGGCGCATGTGCCAGTCGGCCCGGAATGGCTTGGACAAATATTTTGTCTCGTAAACTTGACCGATCTGTTATTAACCTAGGTTTTGCAAGTAACGGGCGATTGGAAAATCCCTTAATTGATCTTATCAATGAAATCGATGCAAGGGTTTTTATACTCGACTGTCTGCCTAATTTGTTAGGTAAGGATATTGATTCGGCATCTCTTCAAAAACGCATTATTGAATCAGTGATATCAATTCGATCCAAGCATCCGAATACTCCAATTTTGCTTACTGAACATGCAGGATATACTAATGGTTATATGATTCCAGCGCGACAAACTTTGTTTGAAGGTGCCAACAAAATATTGAATGCAGCTTTTGCAATGCTTAAAAAGGAAAGTATTACTGGTATATACCTGCTTTCTTTAAATGAAATAGGGATTGATGAGGAAGCGATGGTAGATGGCACACATCCTAACGACCTTGGTATGGTGCGCTATGCCGAAGCCTACGAAAAAAAACTCCGTGAAATATTTATGGAGCCCGTTGGGAATCTAAAAACGCAAATCCCCATTCGCCAACGCCGCACTCCCGCCAACTTTGATTGGGAGGCTCGCCATTACTCAATGTTAGCTCTAAACAAAACAGAATCTAATAAAATATTACTGATAGGTAATTCAATTACCCATAACTGGGGAGGCAAACCAAATGCTAGAAGCAATGAATCCTGGCAGAAATACCTTGCTCCTTATGAAGTGAGAAATTTTGGATTTGGAGCCGATCGTATTGAAAATGTTTTGTGGCGAATTTATCACGATGAACTGGCTGGTATTACACCGGAAAAAATTGTAGTCAATATCGGTACCAACAATTTACGTGTAAATAGCAATGAAGAAATTTTGGAGGGACTCCGCTTTTTAGTGCAAGTAATTAAAATGCAACAACCTCAAGCCAAAATAACTATTCTAGGAATTTATCCTAGGAGAGATTATGAGGATCGTATTGTTTTAATTAACAAGGATATTCGTACCATGACCAAATCCGAAAAAGTTGGATTTGCAGACATCGGTAAACTGTTGTTGCAGAAAGATGGTAAAATTAATGAAGCCTTTTTTAATGACGGACTGCATCCCAAGGCCTCAGGATACGAGTTGTTAGGTAAACTTTTGGAAATTGTAATAAAAAAATAAACTATGAAAAGAGTATTGTTTTCTGGATTAATGACATTGGTTATCATTGGTTTACTAGGGTTTCAATTACCAGTAAATGAAGTGAAAAGGTTGTATGTTGCTGTAAATGGAAAGGATTCAAATAATGGATCAATCCATCAGCCTTTTGCTACGCTAGAAGCAGCCCAAAAGGCAGTAATAGCAGCAAAAAAAAATGCAACCATCACTTCTGTTGAAGTGGTGATTAGTGGCGGAGTTTATTATTTAGCGCATACCATCGAGTTTGACCCAGAGGATTCTGGGAGAAAGGCAGTTCCTGTGATTTGGAAAGCCGCAGTTGGCGAAAAAGTGGTGTTAAGTGGAGGTCGGCGTATAGCAGGCAAGTGGCAAATGGGCGTCAATGGTGTTTGGTATATCGATGTTCCTGGTGCTAAGGGTTGGAAAAGGGATATTAATGAATCTGAAAAATATTCGAAAAGCCCTACATCACCTTGGAACTTTCGAGAACTTTTCGTTAACGGAAAAAGAGCCATTCGAGCCCGTTTCCCTAATGCAAATCAGAAAAATCCCTTCCTATATGCAGTTTCGAGTACTACCAATCAGTTACAGATTGACGAGGGGATTATTAAAAAAACTTGGGGTGAGGAAACCGATGCCCAAATTAATTTAGTGCCACGTTGGCGTTTTTTTAATCAGTGGAATGATGTGGTAGGCGTTGATCTAGAAAAGTCTTCTATTATTTTAGGGCCACGCGAACAACTTGGTGAAATAGATAAAGGAAGTTGGTTTTGGATTGAAGGTGTAAAGGAAGAATTGGATATGCCCGGCGAGTGGTATCTAGACCATCTTGCAGGCAGGTTATATTATAAGCCTTTGAAAGGAGAGAATCCCAATAATTCCGAAATAATTGCACCCTACCTAAATAGGCTATTTTATCTGAAAGGTGATGTGGAAAAGGGAAGCTATGTGAAAGACATTTCTTTTCAGGGATTAGATTTTCGGCATACCAGTTTCACCTTAGGTCAAATAGAGGCAAGGGTTCATACAGATTGTGCAGTGATGTTTGAAAATGCTCAAAATTGCAGTATATCCGATTGTCATTTTGATAACATCGGAGGCTATGCATTTTGGTTACATCTAGATAGCAGAAATAATGTATTTGATAATAATACGGTAAGAAATTCTGGGGGAGGAGGTGTTCTTTTGACTGGAGCAAGATTGTCTTATATGGATGATTCTAAAATTTATACAACTGGTGAAAAGGCTGCCAAAGTGTTTCCAATACTCAATCGGATAACCCGTAATACAGTCGAACATTGTGGAAAAATTCGCTACTATGGCGGCGGCGTACACATCGATTCAAGGCCTGCTAACATGGCAATGGAACCCGGGAATTATATTGCCCATAATCACTTTAGAGACCTGTCTCGAAATGGAATATTTGTTTTTAGAAACCAGGGTGGAAATGTTGTAGAATTCAATGAAATACATGATTGTATGCAAACGACCATAGACGGTGCTGCTATTCACTTTGGAACCATGAACCGTTTAAGTGCTCCCAATTTTATCATGAATAATTATCTCTATGATATCTGGGGTTATGAACAGTTAGCCAGTGGAAAACCCAGACGGACTTTGGCCAACGGTATATTTATTGATTGGGCTACAAGTAATACATCAGTGAGAAATAATGTGATTTACAATGCGGGCGATAAGGAAATTAAACCCATCATGGGAAACTGGAATCTTGTTCTAGAAAACAACCTGGCCTCAAAAACTAAGATTCAACCTTTTTTGCCCGAGGAAATTGGACCGAAAGGAACCGCTGCTAATTGCATATATGAAGAACAGCTTAAAAATATTGGTGGGGTAGTTACTTCTTCCGATAGCAAATTGCTTCGTTTTGAAGGTGACTGGAAAATTAAAAAAATTGCAGGTCTTCGAAACTTATTTAACTATAATTGTCAGCAAGCCGCTCCTGATAATTTTGCTCAGGTTACTTATCAATTGCCGGTTACTGAATCAGGCAAATATAAGGTTTGTATAATGTATTTCCCCGACGTTAAAAATGCATCAAACGCAAAAATTACAATTCAGCATGCCGAGGGGATTGACAAAATGGAGTGGGATTTTCGAAAAGGAGATCGGCTTGGATTTGCCCTTAGAGTGGGAGCGTATTTTTTTGAGAAGGGTAAGCCGGCAACGCTTACTATTTCTAATGCAAATGCCAATGGCTACATTATTGCGGATGGTGTTGGGATTATTAAAGAACAATAATAAGCTGGTATATAAAAATGATACTATTTGACAATAAATCGCTGAGATGGAAAATGGCAATATTACTTTGCTTCGCTTCTGCGGTGAATTATATCGATAGGAGGAGCACAGAATATTTCCATTGCAACCCATTTATGTGCCAAAAATGGTTGTAAATTCGCATAGCCGACCAACAAATATTCCTAATTTGTGGGTGTCAGCAAAAACTTCATTTATTACTCCTGAATGGATAAAATTGGATTGGGATATGCCAAAGGATATTGAAGGTATTCAGGTAATATTCGATTCCTCTTTGCAATTTCATTTTGGTCAGAGTTGGCAGGGATATGCAGTTAATGCAATTCCAACCATTGTAAAGGAATACCGAATTGTAGCATTGTTAGTGAATGGATTGGAGGTGGTTGTAGCGAATGTAGTAAATAACTATCAGCGTAATTGTTTCCATCATTTCAGTCTAGAAAATGTTGTAAGCATTCGGATAGAATGCAATGCCACTAACGGTATTGACCGGGCGCGAATTTATTCAGTGCGTGTTTTTAAGAAAGCCAGTGACGCTGTAAAATGATTTGTACTGCTCACAAGATTTAATAATTATAATTATGAAAACCTATTTGTTATATGGTTCAAAAGATATCCGTTTAGCGGAGAAATCCATTCCCATACCTGGCGCTGACCAGGTGCTTATAAAACCAAAATTTACAGGTATTTGTGGTTCGGATGTTCATTATTTTCAACATGGTTATTGCGGCAATTTTGTTCCCAAGCGACCATTCGCACTTGGCCATGAATTTGCTGGCGTTGTAGATAGTATAGGCGCTAACGTTATAGGTCTAAAAGTGGGGGATGAAGTGGCAGTAGATCCCTCTATGCCTTGTGGAAGCTGTAAACACTGCAGAACTGGTCATTATAATCTTTGTTTATCAATGCGATATTTTGGATCAGCTAGTTGTGACCCGCATATTGATGGTTCTATGGGGCAATACCTAGTTGCACCTGCAACAAATTGTTATGTACTTCCAGCTGGTATTAGTATGGCGCAAGCTTCTCTACTTGAACCATTATGTGTAGCCATGCATGCTGTAAAGCAGGTAGATCGAATTGCTGGAAATTCCATTCTCATTACCGGAGGAGGGCCGATTGGCCAACTAATTTTGCGCGTAGTTCGGGCATTTGGAGCACATCATGTAACAGTGAGTGATGTGAACGAATTTGCCCGTGCATTCTCTCTTAAAAGCGGAGCTAATAAAGTAGTAAACCCACTCGAAGAAAACGCATGGAAGTCTTACAACGGATTTGATGTTGTGTTTGAGGCTTCTGGTGTACCGGCTGCTTTGGCCAATGGAATACAGGTTACCCGAAGAGGAGGTTCTGTTGTTTTAGTAGGCACGTTACCAGAAAGTTTTTCTATCCCAGGTAATTTAATAATGAATAAGGAATTGAAGCTATATGGTTCTTTCCGCTTTGCAAATGTATTTGAGGATGCTATGAATATGGTGGCAGCAGGCATTATTAACCTAGATGGTATTGTTACCGATACCTACAGTTTTGATGACATTCCACAGGCTATGCAACGCGCACTTGATAAGAATGGTGTTATGAAAGTACAAATTGAATTATGATATACAATCAATTAGGTAATACAGGTTTGGAGGTCTCCAATATAAGTTTTGGCGCTTCTTCGCTAGGCGGGGTTTTTCATGAAATAAATGAGCAGGAAGCGATAGCGGCCGTTCATACTGCACTAGATCTCGGCATCAATTATTTTGATGTGGCTCCTGCTTATGGAGCTACTAAATCTGAAACCGTATTAGGGAAAGCGCTTCGCGATATTCCGCGAAAAAGTTTTTTTCTCTCAACCAAAGTGGGAAAAAATACTGCGCCTGGTGGCTATGGCGCGGATACATTTAACTATAGTTATGATGCAATTATGCGTTCTGTTGACGAAAGCTCAGCTCGTATCGGAGTGGATTATTTCGACATCCTTCATTTGCATGATATTGAATATAACAACCGCGAACATACCGAATGGGCGCTACTAGAGGGTATTGAGACTTTACAATCTCTCAAAGCGGAGGGTCGAATTGGCGCAGTAGGCATGGGGATTTATCCGGTAGATCTTTGGGAGCGGGTTATAGATGAAGGCATCATTGATGTGGGCCTCACCCATAACATTTACTGCCTTAACGATACACGCTTGCTTTCATTACTTCCTAAAGCCAAAGAAAAAAATATTGGTCTTATCAATGCTTCTCCATTTGCTTCAGGCTTACTAACCAACCGGGGTGCTCCAGATTGGCACCCGGTTTCGCAGGAGCAAAGAAAAATATTTACTAAAGCCGCTGAACATTGCAGAAAAAAAGGTTCTGATATTTCTAAGCTTGCCATGCAATTTTCATCCCAAAACCCAGCTGTAGTTACTACTATGTTTAGTAGTGCCAACCCCGATTCCGTTCGTAGGAATGTGGCTTGGAGTAATGAGCCAATCGACGATGAATTATTGAAAGAAGTTCGTGAGATATTGTTACCTATATCAAATCAAAATTGGAATTATTAAATATGAAATTAGATAGCCACCAACACTTTTGGCAATACAACGAGTCGGATTATGGATGGATGAATGATCAGCATACCATTATTAAAAGAGATTTTCTGCCGGAGAATCTTCAGCCTTTATTAGAAGTAACACAAATAGACGGAAGCATCGCTGTTCAGGCCAGACAAGTACTGGCAGAAACAGACTTTTTATTAAAACTGGCTAGGGAAAATTCTTTTATAAAAGGAGTTGTGGGTTGGATTCCTTTTTGTGATGCTCAGGTGGAGGGTTATTTGGAACAGTATGCGGGGCGTGAAAAAATAGTTGGATTTCGCCATGTAATACATGATGAACCCGACGATAATTTTATACTTCGTGCTGACTTTAACGAGGGCATTAATGCCTTTAGCAGATATTCCCTGTGTTATGATTTATTGATTTTTGAGCGACACTTGCCACAGACGATTCAATTTGTAGATCAACATCCAGGGCTATCCATGGTGATTGACCATATTGCAAAACCTCGTATCAAACAAGATGAATTTGACCATGCCTGGGCTGCGAATATTAAGCGGCTGGCAGAACGCGAGCAGGTTACTTGTAAGTTGTCAGGTATGGTTACAGAAGTGCAGGGCGGCAGTTGGAATGAAGCAATGCTGAAACCCTATTTCGAAACTGTGTTGGAAGCATTTGGTCCTGATAGAATTATGTTTGGCTCCGACTGGCCGGTTTGTTTACTTCAAAGTACTTACACCAAATGGGTTGAAACAATTTCATCTTTTATTGCGTCGCTATCGGTTTCTGAGCAATCAGCAATTATGGGTGGAACTGCGGAACGAGTGTATCTGGGGCATTAAAAAATAAAAAAATAAAAATTATTAATTGATGGATCTACTAAATGAATAGTATACCTATTTCAATAGCTATTAATGCAAAACATAAAGTTGTCAACTGAATTTGAATGGTTGACTTTTTTTATACCTTAATTTTCGATAAATGATAAAGCCTTTTGATTTTCTTCTGAAACCATGCCTCTGCTGATAAACAGGATAAACTTCCAAAAACAGTTTGACTGTTTTGTTGGTTCAGGGTGTCCTAGGTTATTGCAGAAAATGTTAGCTATTCAAATTTTTGGTACTAAGCATTTAAAATATGCTCCAAATCCTTCATGATTTGGTAAGAAGTAGGGGTAAGCATCCCGACAGTAAATAGCACTAAGCAATTAGTGCTATTTTTTATATAAAATTAATTATCCCCCTAGTAAAATTTGCACTTCGGTTTGAAGTAGTGGAATGTGGTTGATAATAATACCCCAAATAATTTCATCAGATACTGAATCATAACCATGAATGATTCTATTTCTAGTATCAATAATTTTTCTAGCATTTGTAATGTTAATAGTATCATCTCTAACAATTACTCTATTTAATGCTTCTCCTATAATTTCAATATTTCGCTCAACGGCTCTTCTAGTGCGTAAGTCATTTTTGTAAGTTGAAAATTCTTTTGGGGTATCAATAAAAAAACTATCAATTTCCATGATAGCATTCAAAACATCAAAAAGCCATGTTTTAATTTCATTATCCATAAACAAGCTCTTTTGTTTGGTTAAGCTCTTCTTTAAAATAAGGGTTCTTAAGGGCTTGCTCTTCCAATAAATCTACAGATCTATTAAATATATCCTGTAGTGAAAATTTCAGATCAAAGTAGTTGTCGGCATAATCCACCACATCAATTTCTTTAAAATCAACTATTAGGTCTATATCACTATTGCTATTAAAATCATCAGTTAAAACCGACCCAAAGGCATATAAACTTTTAACCTTGTGACTAACACAAAGTTCATTGATTTGTTTTTTGTATGCTACTAATTTGTTCATTTATTTAATTGAATACAAATTTACTGTTTATTAGTTTAAGTCATTGATTTTGGTATAGTAAAGCAAAATGGTAAATAACTACAATTGAAATAGCTAAATTAAATAAGCTTCAATTAGTTGAAATTTTAAATTTAATTAAGTATAAGTGGGTATAAATCAATAAAATAGATATTTTCTATTCGTTTTATGCCTAGGTTTTAAAAATTCCCTCCATATCTGCTACTATTTGGTTAGAACTAGCGGTATCCATCCCGACAATGTTATCTTTTCAAACAACTATGGTTTTAAAGTATAGCACCTAAAAGCCGACTTGAATGAGTCGGCTTTTTTTATTTTTATTCAAAATACTTCTCCACAAAAAGACCTAGGAAAATGGCACAGATGCTTGAAGTTATCTCTACCGTACTCAACCATACAGGTGTTTTGTCGCCTGTTAAAAATTATGATCCAACTTGTATGGCAATACTTACTAATCGAATTGATAAGGATGAATGGATATTGCATCTATTAGATAAAGGAGCGTATGTTCTGGAAATTGATAAATCGTACTGTCCAGCATCATTAGATTAAGCGTGTGAAAAAAAATAGGCAATATTTGCTTTGCAATGTAATTATTGTTTATGTTTGTTTCTGAAGAACCAACGATTTGCTATTGTACAATTCATCCAAATACACCGAAAAGGACTTCTGCTACAGGTAACTAAAGGCGATGAAACCGCTTTTAGACATCTTTTTTACAGTAGCATCAGCTATTAGCAGGGTATGTTTTTCGTATTATCGAATCCAGGGAATTGACGGAATAAATTGTGTAGGATGTATTTATGAATATCTAGAGGGTGAGAGAAACGCTGGCTGAGATTAATCATTTCAAACATTTTTTGTTAGTAGTCAGCCCTAATAAGGCCTTCGATGTATTAAAAAAGCAATTGAAAGAACAAAAACTCAAACAGATTTTGGAAAAAGAATTGGTAACTACAAAAAAAATATTGAATCTTAATTGCTAGGCTCAAATAAATTGCTAACTAAATTTTAAAAAACCATCTATGAAAAATAAATTAAAATACTTTCTGTTAATAATACTTCTTGTAGTTAGCAGCATTGCATCCCAGTCACAAACAGTCAAACAATGGGTTGAGTATACTGGGTTTGAAGGACCTGGTAAAGGAAAGAATATTGTATTTGTGTGTGGGGATGAAGAGTATCGCTCGGAGGAAGGCTTGCCTATGTTAGCACAGATATTGGCAAAGAAATATGGATTTTCCTGTAGGGTTCTTTTTTCAACAGACCCCAAAACAGGAGAAATTGATCCTATGAACCTATCTAATATCAATGGGCTCGAACATTTAGCGAAAGCAGATTTACTGGTGATTCTTACTAGGTTCAGAGAGCTTCCTGATTCCCAAATGAAGCACATCGATGAATATATTAAGGCAGGAAAACCTGTAGTGGGCCTTCGTACAGCAACACATGCATTTAATTATAAGCTGAATAAAAATAGTGCTTATGCCAAATACGATTTCAGAAGTAAGGTGAATGGGTGGGAGGATGGCTTTGGACGACAAATACTTGGAGAGACTTGGGTTAGTCATCATGGCAATCATTCACATGAAGGCACAAGAGGGGTGGTTAACGGAATAGAACAGAACAAAAAGAACCCTATCCTTAATGGTGTATCGGATATCTGGACTCCCACTGATGTTTATACAGTAAGAGACCTTGGGAATGCCAATGTGCTTATATATGGTCAAAGCTCAAGTGGCATGACACCAGAATCTCCTGTAAACCTAAAAAAATCGATCATGCCGGTTGCATGGACAAAATCATATACAGGTACTAACGGAGTAATGGGACGTGTCTTTTCTACAACGATGGGAGCATCGATCGATCTACTAAATGAAGACTTGCGCAGGTTAATTGTTAATGGATGTTTTTGGGCCATTGGAATGGAAATGCAGATACCTGTAAAAGCTGATGTAGATTTTATAAGTGATTAT
>JBIKOV010000158.1:0-7574 GCA_044357815.1 Ferruginibacter sp.
GTTGTTATTAAAGGATTTAGTTTTTTTAGTTTCCTTAATTTTTAGTCTAAAAGTTACAAAGTATCATAAAAAGAGTCATAAAATATAGCTATTAATACGAAAATAGATAACTTTAATATTGATATTTATTATTATTTGCTAATAATTACACCTTCTGTTTGAGCGTAATTATTTCCTGTGATTTTGATAAAATAATTTCCAGCCGGCAAGTTACCTGTAGGAATGGTTATTAATTTTTCTTTAGTTTTTGCAAATTGAACGGTTTGGCCACTACTACTCATTAGTTGAATATCCAGCGTGCTATGTGGTACTTCTTTGAATTTGACTAGCAAATCCGAAGATGTCGGATTGGGAAAAACACTTGCTAAGTTATTGCCAATTGTTGCAGGGTTATTGAGCGCGGTAACTACCAAGTTAAAACTGTCACTTATATTATTGCAACCTTCTGAATTGGTAATCTGAATTTTATATAATCCGATAGTAAGCGGTTTATAGGTTGATATCGTTGCACCAAATAATGAAACATTATTTACCGACCATTGGAAAGCGGTAGCTGAAGAATTGGTTGATAATGAAGATCCATTCCAATTGATAACAGGTTTGATGGGAGCTACTTTTACTGTTATGCTTGTTGGTAGGGAGCCTGTTTTACAGCCGTTCGAATTTACTACTGTATCTGTATAGGAACCTGTTACTGATGCAGTGTAAGAATTGCCGGTTGCTCCGTTAATTAGGGCAGTTTCTTTGTACCATTGATTTCCACTTACAGCATTGCTATTTAGTACTACTGAATTTCCACTGCAAAATGTAGTGCTTGACCCTGCTGTAATGGATGGTACAGCTGGAGATGCTGGTTGTGTCAGCACAGTTACACTGACGGCTGTGCTAATAATATTACTTGCATTTTTTGATGTTACACTATACGTTCCAGCTTTAACCCCTGTAAAAATACCAGTTGTATTGATGTAGGTTGAGCCATCAATACTAAACTTTAGGCCAGTTGTTGCTGAGCTTGCTGTAATGGTTCCTGTTGGCACTGTACAAGTAGGTTGAGCAGTTACACTTGCCATTAAATCTGCTTGTGTGTTACTTGAATAATTATAGGGGATACATCTAAAAAAAATAGCTTTGTTCGACATAAACGAATCACTAAAAACCTGGCTAGTTCCGGATGCTGAAAAATAAACAACTGATGTGGCACCTGCTGGATTAAATCCTGTAGAAGGAACCGTGGTGTAATTATCATATCTCAACAATGCATACTTGTTTCCTAAGGTTAGCGAATCAATTGTAATCTTAGCATTTACCAAAACAGGTAATTCTCCAATTGAAACGTTTGGTTCATTCCATCTATCAATTGTTAGATGAATTGGTTTTGTTACATGTTGCTCATCTTTATTTCCGGTAATAGCGCAACCGAAATTAACATTTTTGGGTATGCAATAATTATTAGTTGCTCCATTGCCAGTCATAGTTCTTAAATCCCATGCTGATTGAAAAGTTCGGGTAAAATACGTACTATCATAACAGCTATTAAAAATTAACTGATCTGCATCATGGAATGTAGTAGTGTCGGTAGAAGAGAAGCCAATAGCTGGAATAATATGATCATAATCCGCATCTTTCATGCCTTTTATGAAGACGGTAATTATCACGGGATGACAATTATTAAGCTGCTTTTTGATCCAAACTAGATAATTCTGGTACTGTGGGGAAGCTTTGTTAAAATCCCACTCTTCAAAAGTAAAAGCCAATTTATCGATGGTCGTTTCTCCATTATTATTACCAATTAATAATTGGGTGCCACCTGCGATCGTTCTACAAATATTTTGTGAAATATAATTTCCATAATATAAACCAATCATCTGAATGGAAGTTTCTCCACAATATCCATTGGCATTATCCCATTGTAGTCTTCCTGGAATATTGAGTTTGTGGGTTACCTGTCCTGATACATCTTGGATTAAGATTGTAGCGAAGAAAAATAAAACAATGCTCCAACAATAATTTTTCATGTTATAATTGGTTTTTCCAAAGGTATATTTTTATCTTTTGAATATTCAATCAATAAATGCATTTTTTAAGTAGGAAGTAAAGTGAAAAAATAGTAATAAAACATTTTTTGCAATCCTATTTTTTAGCAGTTGAATTCGGCTGTAGGTAATTATTTTAAAGATGATTCAATGGAAGCAATAAAAGATTCAAGAAAAGGGCTTACTAAGTTTGCAACTTTTGCTTCATCATCCCATCTTCTCAAAGAAATCGCTTCCTTGTAAAATTCATTTAATTCAAATTTTGACACTTCATCTGGATTCATTATGCCACCTTGAAATTGTAAACTTATTTTAGAAGCCTTCGATAATGATTCAAAATAACCTTGCTCTACTGCACACAAATATCTTTTTGCAGCAACATGTAATTTAACTGCTTCAACTACCGCTGGTTTAAAATATTTTTGCAAATAGATTGCTGCTAGATCCTCGTGTAAATCATCTATTCCTTTTTCACTAGCGTCCGTTGGTAAATCATGCAATAAATGTCCGATATCATGTAATAAAGATGCAGTAATCAATTCATGGGTTGAATGATTCTGTTTAGCCAGGGTAGCGCATTGTAAGGCATGTTCCAATTGAGTTACTGCCTCACCACCATACATGGATCCTCCTTTGTTTTTAAAAAGCTCAATGATTTCAGTTGTAACTGTATGTGGCATATTATAAAATTTTAATTATTACCGAGTTGCTTCCAAAAAATTATCGTCGATTAATTTTTCCGCTAATTCATTTCAGCTACTACTTTTTCGATTGCCTTTTCAACGATCGAAATGGCAGTTGATAATTCTTCTCGGGTGATAATCAATGGGGGCGATAGTTGCAATACATTCCCTTGCGACACCTTAAAACTCAGGCCGGCCTCCAAGCATGCATACATCACCTTTTCGGCTGCTTGGATGGCTTTAGTTTTGCTTACTCGGTCAGTTACCAATTCAATACCCCAAAGCAGACCAATGCCCCGAATATCTCCGATAATAGGGAACCTGTCTTTTAGGCGTTGCAGTTCATTTCGGACAAATAACTCATCTGCCTGCACCTTTTCAATTATTTTTTCATTTTCTAAAAATTCAATCATGGCCAATCCGGCAACACATCCCAAAGGGTTTTTTTCATGGGTATAATGTCCCAGTGAAATATCGCCTGCAATATTATATTCCTCCCTACATACGATGGCTGCAAAAGGAATGATTCCTGCTCCCAGGCCTTTGCCCAAACAAATTATATCTGGTTCAATACCATAATGTTCAAAAGCAAACATTTTACCGGTTCTGCCAAATGCAATGGGGATTTCATCTAGTATCAGCAATACATTGTGTTTGGTGCAGATCTCTCGCACTCTTTTCCAGTAAGCTGCTGAAGGAATTTGCACATCGGTATTGCGAATGGTTTCGGCAATAAAAGCGCCTATTTCACCATCCTGTAAAATAATATCTTCAAGGATATCGGCATATTGTATATCCTCCTCTTCGGTATATACATTCCTGTAAAATACGGGCTGCGGGATATTGGTAGTTGCTGGATTAAAGGGCCCCATGTATTTTTTAAACTGTTCCTCTCCACCTACTGCAATGGCATCGATGGATGCTCCGTGAAAAGAATCAAACAACGAAACCACTTTATATTTGCCCGTAACAACCCTAGATAATTTAAGTGCAATCCCTACTGCGCTAGTTCCACCAGGTGCAAACAATACCCTTTTTAAATCGGCTGGCAACAGCCCTGTTAATTTTTCTGCAAATTCAATGGCGGCTGTATTGGTATACCTGCGTGGTGAAAAAGGAAGAATGTCCATCTGCTCTTTTACCTTATCCATTACATATTGGTTGCGGTAACCTATTTGGTGAACATTATTGCCATGAAAATCCATGTATTTCCTACCGCTTACATCCGTTAAATAAATTCCTTCACAAGACACCAACACATCTAGGCAGGGCGTGGAGAGCGATTGATGTAAAAAAAGGTCAGCATCTTCATCCAGCAATTGGGTAGTAGCAGCGTCGATTATGGTGTACCATTTTTTCCTGGATGGGGCAAAATTTACGTCTCCTTCTGTAAGCAAACTATTTTCTGTCATTTCGAATTTATTTTAATTGCAATGTTTTCTTTTTTCAAAAATAAGTCATTTAGGTAACAAATTATGCTGCTTTCAAACTGTTAATAACCCTATTCCAGTCTTCAGTTTTATATGACTGCTTGCTATTGAGCAAGAAGATTTGCCTCGGCCGGATAAGCTAAATATTGCGTAAGTTGATCAATTGTATTCTTTTCGGGTTGATGAAAAAAGATGCCCGTTGTTTCACCTTTTCTGATGCCCCTTACAAATAAATAGATTACACCTCCAAAATGGGTTTCGTAACAAAAGCCTGGTACGTGGAGCGAAAGGTATTTGCAGATGGCCACTGTATAAATATGGTATTGTAAATGATAATTATTTTCAGCCATAGCATCCCAAATTTTATCAATGGTATAATCTGCAAGGCTGTCACCTAGATAATTTGATTTCCAGTCGAGGATATAATATTTGCCTCCCTGTTCAAAAAAGAGGTCCATTTTCCCATTCATAATACCTTCTAATTGCCCTGAAGATTGTTGAAATGGTTTTAAGTGAAAGGGCACTTTTATGGTGGAAAGTTGGTTGATCTGGGGTACCTGAAAAGGTTGTACCATAAAGTCAAATTCAAACTCGTTGATGCGGTGTTCATGATTGATCTGAGATAATGAAAATGACTGCCCGTTGCAATGCAAGTCGGTTAGTGTAACCTGCAGCAACAGCTCCAGCAAATTGGTCGCATATGCATCCTGGTTACCGGGAGATAGTCGTTTCAGGGCATTGTTGATAACTTTTGGCCAATGTGTACTCTCTGAAAAATGAATGAACTCAAAAATGTAATGTAATAAATTTCCGGTGTAGGCTCCTTTTTTTAAAGTGGAAAATATAAATTCGCTATAAGCATCTTTCGGATTTCCGGCTGTTGGTTTTTGTTGCGAAATGTGTTCGGGGTTTAAAAAAGTATAGCTCATCTTGTGCCAGTGAAGTTGCTCCAATGAAAAATTACTAGCCTTTTTATAGACAATCGGGTAATATGGAATGCCAGCATTATACTTGAAACGATAAGTTATCGCTGGGGCTTCTTCAAATGCAATTTCTTTTGAAGCGGATTTGCTGATGGCTTCGATGAAGGGCTTGAAAGAGGATTTTTTGTAATAGCCTGCAAGGCTATTGCAAAGGTAGCATTTGTATTTGGCCCTTGTAATTGCCACATAGATTAGCCGCCTATTTTCCTGCTCTTGTTGAGTAAGGATAATATCAATTTGTTCTGGTGTTAAAATTTCGTTATTGGCAAAAAGATAGTCGCCCGTTATTGGATCCCTATAACTGGTAAAATCTTTTATGTCAGTTTTAATATCTAGGTAGGGGGCAATTACAATATTATATTCAAGTCCCTTGCTTTTATGAATGGTTACAATTTTTACTGCGTCTTCATCACTTTCAATGCGCTGTTCAAACTCGTCCCCTTCAGCCGTATGGCCTTCTCTTACTTTTTGCAACCAATTGATAAGCTCGGTGGGGGAGTATTGTTTATTGGTTTGTATTTTATGTAATAGTTCTACCAACTGAAGGGTATTGGAAAGAATTCGTTCTCCACCGACTATGTTACTTTCCAATAAATGCGCCTTTACCCTGTAGTCGGTAATAAATTTCATTAGCATCACATATACACCCTCTTTGGACCAGGATTGCTGGTAAGTTTTAAATTGTTGTAATACCAGTTCTTCATTTAGCTGGGTAATATTTTCAATTGTAAAGCCAGTGAGACTTGATAAAAGCGCCTTGTTGATATTGGATGCATTGATTTCCACTACAGCCTGCAAAACATAGAGCAGTTCAGCAGATTCTTTGGTTTCAGACAATTTGGTATCATCAATGGTGACTGCAGGTATTTTATAGCGCGACAGTTTTTCTTTGATTTCCTTTCCCTTGTTATTCGTTCTCACAAGAATACCAATGTCAGATGGTCTGATAGGTTTTGTAATATTATTTTCAACAATTGTATAAGCAGGCTCACTCAATAATTGGATTACGGTAGCTATAACCGATTCAATAATTTCGTCATTATTTTGATTATTATATATCGTAATTGGCGTTACCTGATTGCCATTGAACAATAGATTCCCTTTTTCGTTTTTCGAAGGTGCTGCAACATCATAATAGTGAATTGCGTCGGGAGCAGCTCCAAAGTAAAAAGTGTCAAAATCTATTGTAGGCTTAAAGAAGTTATTTTGGGCTTCGATGATGCCATTGCAGGATCTGTAATTGGTATTCATGCCATATTTGTTTGTTACGGCATTACCGGCTTTAAAATAGGTATTGATATCAGCCTGTCTCCAAGCATAGATTGATTGCTTTGGGTCGCCGATATAAAAAAGAATGCTGTCTATCCCAAACAGTGCATTGAATATTTCGTATTGTAATTTATCGGTATCCTGAAACTCATCAATAAAAACCGCCTTGTATTTGAGCCTTAAGGCGTTGATAAGGGTTTGGTTTTTATTGATTACTACTGATTGATGGAGCTTACGGATCATATCATCAAAAGCTAGCATGCTACTACTCACTTTTCTACGCTCTACCTGTGCGCAAATAACATCGATTGCCATTTGGTAAAGTTGATTCGTGAACTCGTAGCATATTTTATTGATAAGGTTTTCAGCAGTTTCGGCCGACGCTAGTATCGGCAGTAAATCAGCAAAAACTTTCTTTACATAGTCTTTTGATAGATTTTCCCAGATAGCATTTAGTAACAGTTCAGGATATTCAAAGAGGGGTAACAAATTTTGTTTTGCTCGCTTATTATTTTCAGTCTCTTTATATAGTTGATCTTTGTTTTTATTGATGTAGGCTAGGGCTAAATCTTTTGCTATATTGATAATTTCCTTTTGTTCATTTAACCGATCGATCAGCTGATTTTGTTGTTGGGTAGATAGTAGATCGGGCTGATAGGGTAAAAGTGCAATCAGCTTTTTACCCGACATCGCTTCCTTTATAAATTTAAATAATAAATCACGTGAAAGAAATGCTGGCATTACATAATCCAACAGTTGCGTTTCCAAAACTACAATATGTTTTCTCCAAAAAATATTGACTTCATCATTGGATAAGTCATCCAAGTCACCTGGGCTCATTGCTTCAGTACCAAAAATTTGGTTTGTTTCAAAAGCATATTCAGAAAGGGTTCGCTGACAAAAACTATGGATGGTAAGAATGCCTGTTTCATCTAGGAACAGGATAGCTTGGTGAAGTAGTCGCTCTGTTTGTTTTTCTCCTATGGCTTTAATTGAATTGCTAACAATGCCGGCAATTGTAGGGTCGCTGATTGTTTTTCTTACACTAGCCGCGTGCGCCATTCGGATAAATTCCCTAACGCGTGTTTCCAACTCTGCTACTGCTGCTTTTGTAAATGTTACCATTAATATTTCCTGAATAGGAATATTTTTTTCCAGTAATAGCCGCAGGGATAG
>JBIKOV010000159.1:0-7548 GCA_044357815.1 Ferruginibacter sp.
TTCATGGGTAACCTTAATGTAAAAATGGAACCTTTGCCAACCTCACTACTTAATGATATCGAGCCTTTATGAGATTCTATGAGGTTTTTCGAAAGAGATAAGCCTACACCAAAACCTTTTTCATATGACTCACTATTGCTCTCCAAGTGATAGAAACGATCAAATATTTTTGTAAAATTGACCTTTTCAATACCAATGCCATTGTCACTTACCGATATATCAAGAAATTCATTATTTTCAGATGAATTGATTGAAACCTCAATGGCCCCTCCTCGTTTAGTATATTTGATTGCATTCGAAATCAGATTTCCAAAAGCTTTTTCTACCGCATTTGCATCAAACCAAATTAATATTTCAGATTGATAGCTGTAGAAAGATAAATTAATATTTTGTCTATCAGCGAGGGGATCAAAGGCTAGTACAATATTTTTTAAAAATTCAATAATGTCGTTTTTTCTAACATTTATTTGATAATTTCCGCTTTCAATTTTTTGAATTTCCAACAATTCATTTGTAAGGTTCAACATATGACTTACATTTATTTCTATACTTTTTACCTCTTTTTCTTGTTCTGGATTTTTTTTAAAATTTTCAACAAGTCTTTCAATAGAACACATAATTAAAGTCAAAGGTGTTCTAATTTCATGAGAAATATTGATGAAAAACTGAATTTTAGCTTGATTTACTTTTTGAATTGTTTCATGATACTTTTTTTCTAAATATTCAGCCTGTCTTTTTTGTACTCGTCTCTTTGTAATGACAGACACTAAGGATACTAAGCCAAAAAGGGTAGTAAAATAGATCAAAAATGCCGGTAATGTTTGCCAAAAAGATGGCTCTATTTCAATTGGAAAAGACGTATATGAATTATTCCATACACCATCTTCATTCGAAGCTTTTACTTTAAAGATGTAATTTCCTTTGGGTAGATTTGAATACTCTGCTATCCGATTATCAGATGAAGTATAAACCCAATCTTTATCATAGCCTTCGAGTATGTAGGCATAGTTGCATTTCGATGGATTCAAATAATTGAAAGCAATAAAGGAAAACTTTAAATTGTTTTGAAAATGAGGTAATGCAAGGTTCTTTAAATTGTTTTTTTCTTTTTTGTTATTTGCGTTTACTCCATTAATGAAAATATTTTGAATAATAACAGGTTCAATAAAGTTATCGTAGCCCATATTTTGAGGTAAAAATTCAGAGACCCCACTAATGCCGCCAAAATACATCACTTCGTTATTATCCATATACGAGGCATGTTCTGCAAATTCGTAATCCTGAATACCATCGTTTATGTCATAAGTAATTAGTTCTTTAGTCAATTTGTTGAATCTAACTAATCCCCTGTTAGTTCCAAGCCACAGATTATTCTTTTTATCGCTTTGGATGGATTGAATCATATTGCTTGGAAGGCCATTTTTTTTGGTATAAATATTAATTCCGGAGATTTTACCTGAAGAAATCAATTGAAAATGAATAAGGCCATTTCTAGTTCCAATCCAATAATTGTTAGAACTATCCAAATAAATATCAGAAATATATTTACTCAATACAACATCTTCATACATTTTATTGATTGAAATAAACCTTGATACATCATCTTTTGCATCCAACACAGCTTTAACCAGGCCATTCATTTCTGTACCAATCCATATACAATTTTGTTTTTTATCAAACTTAACACATCGAATTGTGTTTTGAGATTTGTTATCAATTAAAAGCGGATCACTATAAGCAACTATCTGGGAAATCTTAAACTTGTCCGTTAAAATAAAACTCAATAACGTTTTACTTGTTCCAATCCAGTATTTATTTGATTTATTACATATTGAAAATACAACACCCTCTATCTTGTAATCTAATACTATTTTTTCGGCACTAATATTTATGTTATCATATGTAATCAAATACAAGCCGTCTGAAGTGCCTGCGAAGTAATGATTTTTGTCAATTTCGGAAATGGAGAAAATGGAAAGATTATTGAGTAACTCTTTTATGATTTTTTGTTTTTGTATATCATAAATATACAAGCCTTCAAAAAGAGTTCCAAACCATAATCTGTTATAGGAATCTTTGCTAATAGCCCGTGAATAGTTATTGAGCGAGCTGGTCGAGGAATTACTTAGCTGATTTGAAAATTTATAATTTTTGAATTTAATGCCCTTAGTGTTATAAAAAAAGATGCCGCTTCCCAATGAGCCTAACCATAGGGTGTTATCCCGAGATTTATAAATGCTTCTAATTCTTTTACTTGGTATTTCTTGTTCACTTAATATTTTTGGTTGAAATATATTTTTCTCCAAATTCTCTTTTGGGAAAAAAATAACACCGTCACTTCTGGATGTAATCCACAATTTATTTTTGTCATCCTGCATTATATCCGTAATCCTTGAAAAGAAAGTATTTGTATTTTGCGGATATATTTTAATTGCTGAATATTCCCCTTTGGTTTCTTTTATTTGATAGAGACCATGATTGGAGGTGCCAGCCCATAAATTATTAAAATTGTCCTTATAAATTACTGTTACTTCAATGCCGGCTTTAGGATCGAGAATTACTTCATCAATAACCAAAAGTTTATTATCAATGATTTTCGATATTATGACATGGTTATTTGCTGTTAAAAGGTAATTATCATATTCATCTTTTTGAAAAACCTTAATCTCTTCCAATTTTAAATCTGATTGCAATTTGTGCTTATCAATCGAATTGCAAATTTGTTTTGCAACATTATCTGTAAAAAGACTCATCCCCGGATTGAATTTCCACAGCCCCTCGTTGCTGCTCACTAAAATATCGTTCCCTATCAGCTTCATAGAAAGTATTGTATGTTTAAAAATACTTTCCTTTGGACTATATTTACTCAGGTTGTAAAAGGTTTCTGTAATGGGGTTGAAAACAGAAATACCTTCAATCGTTGCGATCCATATATTTCCTGCTGAATCCTGCAACAATGACTGTATAGTATTACCACAAAGGTCATTGTAAGAATCACCTCTATAGTAAGTTTTGAAAGTAAATCCGTCATACTTGTTAAGGCCGTAATGAGTGCCATACCACATGTATCCTTCTTTATCTTGAAAAATAGTCAAGACACCATTTTGCGATAGCCCATTTTTGTTATCTATTTGCTTAAAATTGATTTTTGTTTGACCTAAACACATAACACTGTTTAGCAAAAATAGTAGGATTAATAAAGTTTGAATTTTATACACAGTTATAGATTGGTATGCTAAGCCATAAAGGTAGATAAAATTAATATTAATATTTATCAGTAAGGGTTTTGTGTCATATTGGGTGATTGTATGATTTGTCCATATGGAATCGGACGAATTATTTGCTTAGAATTCCATCTAGAAATTGTTCCAACAGAACTCCCAGAAGTATAAGTGTCTAAATAATTATCCCCATCAAATCGATAAGTACGTATTAGATCTCTTTTATTTCTATAAAGATCTTTTGTCCTTTGGCACTCGCCAATCATTTCTAATCTTTTTTCAGTTAATACGAGGTCCAGCAGGTTTGTTATCTTGTAGCTATTTGTTAGCCAGTTTGCTGTTGTAAATAAAGGGACGCCAGCACGGCTTCTAACAAAATTAATATTTTCCAATGCCTTTGCGGCATTGCCTATTTTCGCATATACCTCTGCCTGAATAAGACGCATTTCCGTTGCCCTTAAAACAACTATTGAGCCAAGATTGGTGATTCCTGACTGGAAAGAGTATTTATTACAATTTGTAGATTTCGCACTATATGTTACATCTGCATTGGCAAGCGTAGTCCCAGTTGTTGTAGTATAAGATTTATCGATCAAATTATTGCGTAAATCAGTTGGGTATTTATTTAGTAAAATATAATAATCATTAGAAATCGGCAGATACTGGCCAGCTTTTAGTTGATTATATCCATTATCAAGACAATTCGGTAATGATGTAACAGCAGTTCTATACAACATCCAAATCGTTTCACTTGAACTAGAAGCAGTAGAAAAATAATGTTTTGTAACTGAAGGCCATTGTGTTCTAACAACAGTGTTACTGCCGAAAAAAACATCAGGAGCCGTTATCATTGATGCTTTTCCTGAATTTAATACGGAATCAGCATACGCAATTGCATTATTTGCATTCGTGATATCCGGAGTTACAGGATCAATCATTGAATTATAGATACGTGCTAATAGAGCATGTGCAGCCTGCTTTGATGCCTTTGTTCTATCAGTATTAATATTTTTCACATTTATTGCTGCTATTTTAAGATCAGCAATCATTTGGTCGTAAAGTTCATCTATTGTAGAACGTTTTGCTTCATTTTTATCATTAGGGTCTAGTCGTAAAGGCAATCCTAAATTACTAATATCCTTTTGTGTATATGGACGAATAAAAATATTGCTTAAAACAAAATAGTTGTATGCTCTCAGAAAATACATTTCTCCAATCGCATTATTAATTTCAATATCTGTTCCAAATCTATTTTGAGCGATGACTGTATTACAGGTAAATATGTTTTTATAACAATTTGTCCATAATATCCATGTAGAGATACCATTATTATTCATATCTAAAATATTTGTAGTAAACATACCCGGCTCTGTATTATTTACCCTATTGAGTTTAGCAAAGTCATCACTTGAATAATTATGATAGTCAATACCTATTTTATCAACTCCTGAACTCAGATTAGAATAAATACCCGTAGCTAAAAGCTGTATTCCCTGCAATGAGTTAAAATTATTTCTTCCTAAACTGTCACTAGGAAAAGTATCTAATTTTTTATTGCAATTGGACAATAGAAATATGCTTATAATGGCTGATATAAAATTTATTTTTTTCATTTTTTTTTTTTTAGTTTATCAAGGTAAATTTATTCACCCTTTGATTCATTTTTTTTCAATAACTAATATTGTCAAATTAGAAAATAATATTTGTTCCAAATACTAAACTTTGCTGGATGGGCCTCAACTTGTTATTAACGTTTATTTCTCCTCCATATCCTTGTGCTTCGGGAGTAGTATACACAAATTTGTCGTCGAATACTTTTAAACTGGGGTTATTCAGGCGAGCAAAGATTGTTAGGTTTGATATTTTATACTTTTCCAAAAGGGATTTTGGAAAATCAAAACTTAACGATATATAGTTGACTTTCAGGAAATCTCCTTTTACCAGATTCATGCCATCTGGTTTATTAGGAACTGCTGCAGTTTTTCCATAAACTCCAAAAAATGGACGGGGAAAATATGCTTGATCACCTGGTTTTTCCCATCTTTTATTTAAAATTGCTGAGGACTGGCCCTGAATAACTTTTTCACCATTTCGGAACCAGATGTTGCTGGTAAGCATTGTATAATAATCACCCGCATAAGAAACCATTGTTTCCAAGGACAGACCTTTATAAGAAATTCTATTATTAAATCCTCCGGTAATCCGTGGCGACAGATTTTTTAATTTGTAAGCTATATTAGGATTGAGTGACCATGAAGTTGTTCCATTGGTTTTTCCAGTACTATCAGCTGTATTCCAAGTTGCTAATCCAGTTTGAGGATCCGCTCCGATATAATCAATTATGTAAGAACTATTAAGATCATATCCAACTTTTAAAATTTTATTAAATTTCGCATCAATAATCCCACTTTCACCTTGAGTTGATAATGAAATAAGTTCATTGCGATTATAAGCAATTGTTAAACTACTATACCATTTGAATTTTTTTGTATCAATAATATTTCCAGAGGCTGAAAATTCAAACCCCCTATTTTGCACACTTCCGATATTTTTCCATCCTAGATCAAATCCTAAGGTTGGGTCAAGCGGTACTTGATATAATATGTCTTTATTTGTAGTTTTATAAATATCAAATGATAAGTCTATTTTTTTCCAAAGCGAGATATCCATACCAAAATTTGTTGTAAAAGCTTTTTCCCAAGTCAAATTAGGATTGGCATATTGTGAGGGTGCTGAACCGGTTAGGAAATTATAATTAGACCCCAAGGAGAACGTTTCAACAGCAGAATAGTTAGTAAAATCATCATTCCCTGTGACACCATTACTCAATCTCAACTTGAGGTTTGAAATTGTTTTAATCATATTTTTCATAAATTTTTCTCCACTAACAAGCCAGCCTACTGAGCCTGAATAGAAATTACCGTAACGATTGGCACTACCAAATTTGGAAGAACCATCAGTGCGATAGGATGCAGTCAGGAAATATTTATTAGCAACAGAATAATTAAGCTGAGAAAAATAAGATATACGGTATATTTCAGCTAAAGCTCCTTTTGCTATAGGCATTCCTGATGCGGCATTAAGTACACTTATTCCATTTACAAGACCTGTATTACTTGCTGAAAATCCATCACTAACTTGTGATTGATATTCAAAACCGATTTGGCCGTTAAGTGTACTATTCCCAAAACGCTGATTATATGTAAGTATCTCATTGTTTAATATGTTTTGCCCCGTAGACTGGGTTCTTCCTACATATGCATTGGTAATACCCAAATATCCAGCAAAAGGATTTTGATCATCTGCCCAAGATCTGCCATCACGATATTCCTTAGTTAATAGTGAATTATAACGATACTGAGTGTTGGAAGAAAGCTTAAACATCGGCGAAATGTCATAGGATAGCGTTATTTGAGGAAGAAATGTCATTGTTTTTTCATTGTTTACATTTCCTATTGCTTCGTACGTCAACATATTTGTTGCTTTAGTGCCAATCCAATCAGCTTGTATTTCTGGGAAATATTTCAATGTTCCATCAGGATTATAAGGACTATCAAAAGATGCAACTCGAACATTTTCCCCAAAAAGTGGGAAATTCGTTTTTCGGAAAGAAGCAAAATTTCTTATATCTAGTTTCCATTTTGTTCCGAGCTTAAAACTGAAATTCATTTGACCAGAAATCATTTCCTCATCATTTCCCCGCATTGTTCCATCAATCTTATTATAGTTTAAGCTGACATATTGTGTTGATTTTTCTGAACCGCCACTATATGAAAAACTATGTTTTTGGCTTGCTCCTCTTGGATATAGCACATCTAACCAATTGAAATCGGTGGCTATCACCTGATCTCTTGTTTTACCCCTCATAATTGAACTCATCCAAAGTGCTTCTGTATTGGTTGGCGATGGCAGGTAGCTATTATCATTTTGAAATGCTTCTCTATGATAATCATATAGCTGCGCAGAATTCATCAAGCCTACAAAATTTCCCCAAAGTGGTTTGTTCGATCCATAGGCTGTATTTATATTGAAGGTTCCTTTTCCTGCTTTCCCTTTTTTAGTAGTTACCACAATTACACCACCAGATGCCTTTGACCCATAAAGTCCTGTTGCACCGGCATCTTTCATAACTGTAATACTTTCAACATCATTAGGATTAAACGCATTTGAAGAAGAAATAACACCGTCTACTACCCAAAGTGGTTCACTGCTTGCTGCAATAGATCCTGTCCCCCTGATTCGAATAGAAGGGGCCGAACCTGCATCGTAGTTGTTATCTAATATTGTTAATCCTGCTACTTTTCCCTGGAGCAGATCAACTCCATCC
>JBIKOV010000160.1:0-7532 GCA_044357815.1 Ferruginibacter sp.
TGATTCCTAAATTGATAGTATTTTCTAAAGAATTCCCCTTGAATACCAATGGGAAAACGGATAGAAAGAAATTAGGATTATTATTTATGGATAATTTAACCGAGAAGGTTTATTAATTGTGTTATTTTAATATGCCATTTTTAATTTGCTGCTATTTTGAAAATATAAACTTCCGACTTTCTTTTGCCTCCCATTTATCCAATCCCTTTTATCTTCCTACAATTTTTGCCATTTCAGGTAAATTCCCTATCGTTTCTATTTAACCTTCTTACCACTGATCTAACTTAAGGTCATTCAATCACTTTTTCTATTTGAATTTTCCTTTTTTATCATTAATTACTTCAAGTGAATGAATTAATTACGAATAATATAATTTTATAATATGTATGAAAATATATTATCTTTAAAGGGCAAATCAATTTAGCAAATATCAAAAGGACTTATGCAAAGAGTAGAAATAGTTGAAAAATTGCAATCGATATTAATTAGTATTTTAAAACTAGACAGTGTTATAATTAATGATGAGTTGTCGGCTGCTAATGTTGATGGTTGGGACTCACTTACCCACATGGTCATCATTACAGAAATTGAAAATCGATTTGGTGTTCAGTTTAAATTAAGGGAGCTGAATAAACTAACTAATATGGGGAATTTGATCGCATTAATTGCTTCTAAAACCAACTAAACATAGATATTTTCATGGTATTCAATTCATTTTCTTTTTTATTATTTTTTGCTGTTTTTTTGATTTTATATTGGTTTGTATTTAATAGAAATTGGAAGGTTCAAAATGTATTGATTCTTGCTGCTAGTTATTTTTTCTATGCCTGGTGGGATCTAAGGTTTCTATTGCTGTTGGTAGCAAGTTCATTCATTCATTATTTTTTGGGTATTTATATTCTCAGAACTGAGAATACCAGATGGCAAAGGCCATTGCTATTAATTGGGTTATTTCAGGGCATTGGCCTCTTGCTATTTTTTAAATACTTTGATTTCTTTGTTAATTCGTTGGTAGATTCTCTGCTTTTATTTGATATAAAAGTAAATATTCATTCATTGAATATCATTCTTCCTCTTGGAATTAGCTTTTATACTTTCAAAGGAATTGGCTACTTGGTAGATATTTATAATGGAAAAATTTCACCAACCAAAGACCCGGTTGTATTTTTTGCCTATTTATCATTTTTTCCCACCTTGTTATCTGGCCCAATTGATAGTGCTCATTCTTTCATTCCCCAATTAGAAAAAAAGAGGGTATTCGATTTTAGTAAAGCTTTCGATGGATTCCTACAGATTATATGGGGGCTATTTAAAAAGTTGGTGGTGGCTGATAATTGCGCATCCATCACAAATCATCTTTTTGATAATTACGCATCCCTTCCGGCCAGTTCATTATTGTTGGCTTCATTTTTATATGCTTTTCAACTATATGCTGATTTTTCTGGTTACTCCGACATGGCAATTGGGGTTGCAAAGCTTTTTGGCTTTACAGTTACCAAAAATTTCAATTATCCATTTTTTGCTCAAAATATAGCTGATTTTTGGCAACGATGGCATATTTCGTTAACATCCTGGATGACAGAATATGTATTTACTCCTCTTTCTTTTTCATTTAGACGGCTTGGTAAAATGGGGGTTGTAATTGCCATTCTGCTAAATTTTATTTTGGTTGGATTCTGGCATGGCCCCAACTGGACATTTATTGTATATGGTTTTTTACATGGCTGCTATTTTATCCCATTGGTAATGGGAGGTGGATCTTTTAAAATGAAATCAACTTATCAAGTAACCCCCTCGTTCAGAATGGCAGCTAATATGTTGGGGACATTTACCCTAGTAATGTTTACGCTGCTTGTTTTTAAAGCGAATAGTCTAACTCAGGTTATTGATTATTTCGTTCATATTTTTTCTTTATCCGCTTTTTACATTCCTGTCGTTTCAAATATACAAACCGCCATTACCATTGTTATTTTTTGCTTTTTCACCATTTTAATTGAATGGTTTCAAAGAGATAAGGACCATGCACTTCAATTTACCCCTACTGCTTCATTGTATAAATTTTATGTAAGAGGTAGTTTTGTTATGATTATTTTTTGGTCAATTGTTTTATGGGGCGCTTCGGGTAATAAAACATTTATGTATTTTCAATTTTAAGATATGTTGGTTAAGAAAATATTTTATTTAATCTTTCTATTTGTTTTGGTGGGGGAGATGATGGTTAGGTTCGATGAGGAATTTAAATTATTGGAATCTACCCAAGTTGTTAAAATATCAACTGATCTTACTATCACCCCAGAGTTTTCTTTGTTAAAGAAAACTGCCATCAATCTCAACGGTAACAATTTAAGGGTAATGGTTTTGGGAGATTCATTTATTCATGGCGGCGGAATTGAATTTAAAGATAATTTTTCTCAGCAGCTAAAAAAATTACTTCAGCAGAGTAACCAGCACTATGATGATATTTATGTATTGGATCTATCTAAGGCGTCTGCAAATAATTTTGATAATAATCAAATTTATTTCCAATTTGTAGATAAATTTAAACCTGATATTGTTATTTTGGGTTATAGTTATAGTGCTTCCAGAGGCGATTTATATAAACACAACGCTATTGTTGGAATGGATAGTTTTGTAAATATTAATTATTCCTCAGCTAAAAAACAAAGTGTTCCACAAAAAATATATTCTGTTATTTATCATTCAAGTGTTTTGCATTACATTTTATATAATTTCCATAATTATCTAAAATCTTATGGGGTTGTATTTCCCAACAGCGAATTTAATTTGATACTAAATGACTATACTGAAAATAAGGAAAATTGGAAGAGGTCAAAACATTTACTTTCCCAAATTAACAATGATGTGATTAAAAGAAATGTCCAATTGATTGTATTAAAATTCCCTGAAATGAACCTAATAGGGTATCCAAAATTATTTATTGGTGCAGATAATGTTATAAAAGCGTTTTATGATCAATCTCCAGCTGTTACTTATATCAATAGCATCGATTTTTTTAATAGGGAAAGTTCCAAGGATTATATTTTATCTAAATATGATGGTCATCCTAATGAAAGAGCCCATAAAAAAATTGCACAGCAAATTTTTAACATCATAAAAAAAAACCCATCCATTCATTTTTAAATCGCGTTATTATTTTTAATTATTCCTTTTTGTTCTTTATTTAAATATTATTTTAAATCCTTATCCCCCTGAAGAATTTTTCATTCCTACTCCTTGAATTTTTCCTTATTTGTTATTAATTTTTCAAGTTCAATTTTTCAAGGATGAAAGTGACTATTATTACAGTAACCTTTAATTCAGGTTATTTCCTAGAACAATGCATTCAATCTGTTATTGCTCAAAATTATCCCAATATTGAGTATATTATAGTAGACGGTGGGTCTACCGACAATACATTGGATATTATTAATCGGTATCAATCTTTTATCAGTAAATGGATATCTGAAAAAGATAAAGGGATGTATGATGCAATTAACAAGGGTATCCAGATGGCCACTGGTGATGTTATTGGAGCTTTGAATAGTGATGACTTTTTTGCATCCAATGATGTGATTGATGCCATTGTCAACACATTTGATTGTTGTGGGGTAGCTGCTGTATATGGAGATATTGTATATGTTCATCCGATGGACACAGGTAAAGTTGTTCGCCAATGGAATGGGGGAGTCTACAATCGTAAAAATATTAATTTTGGCTGGATGCCCGCACATCCATCTTTTTATATTAAAAAAAGTATACTTAGTAAGGGAGGGAATTATGATTCCAATTTCACTTCTGCAGCTGATTATGAGTTTATGACTCGATATTTATATTATCATAAAATTTCAGCTCAGTATCTTCCTAAGTTGATCGTTAAAATGCGAACCGGAGGAATTAGTAACCAAAGTCTTTATAAGCGGCTTTTGGCCAATCGACAGGATTACCTAGCTATGAAAAAAAATAAAATACCCTTTCCATGGGTTGTGGCATTCTTAAAGCCAGTCCGTAAAATCCCCCAGTTTAGTATCTGATTCCCCTTTTTTCTATTTTTCAACTTATGTATTAAATTATTTCTTTTTTCTGCTGATAAAGTTCCCCCCTTTATTCTAACTTTCATTGCTTTTTTAGCGATTTGTCTGAATTATTCTCCATTTAGTGTTTGAGCCCTATTTCTGTCTCTTCGTTTGTTTATAGCTGTTCCTTCTGTCTAATTTATTACTTTTGCAATGAATGAAACATCTTGCAACGCTTAATCCTTTTTTTTGGAAATACCGGTATCGATTTCTGTTAGGGATCATTTTTATCTTACTTACTAATTATTTTCGAATCCTTGCACCTCAATTAACTGGTTATGTTGTCAATACAGTTGTAACGAGTTCTTCTGCTGCTGCTATCAATCTAACTCATCCACCAGCTGTTCATAAAAAAGGATGTGATTTTGTTGTTCAACTCATTATTGCCAAACTTGAATCCAAGCCCATCAGTTTTAAGATCGTATGGTGTAGTATTATTTTACTATTGCTCGCTTTGATAAGTGGGTTTTTCATGTTTTTGATGCGTCAAACAATTATTGTAATGAGTCGGTTAATTGAATTCAGCCAAAAAAATCAGGTCTTTAACCATTACCAGCAACTGGATACTAATTTTTATAAAACACATAGTACTGGAGATTTAATGAGTAGAATTTCAGAAGATGTAAGTCGGGTAAGGATGTATACCGGTCCAGCCTTGATGTATTTCATTAATTTGGCAGCGGTTCTATTTTTTAGTATTTATTTTATGATCCAGGCTAGCCCCAAACTAACCTTGATTGCCTTGTCACCTTTACCTATTCTCGCGCTTACTATTTATTTTGTAAATACCATTATTAATAAAAAGAGTGAGCGTATTCAAGCGTTATTAAGTGATCTTACTTCCAATGCTCAGGAATCGTATAGTGGTATAAGAGTGATAAAATCATTTGTTCAGGAAAAAGCAATGCTTGGCTTTTTTTCTAAAAATAGTGAGTTATATAAGCAGAATGCCCTCGCTTTGGCTAAAACTGAGGCCATCTATTTTCCGAGTATTGGACTATTGATTGGTTTAAGTACACTCATTACAATTATGGTGGGGGGAATGGATGTGGTGAACGGATTACCTGGCACTAGCATTGGTACCATTGCAGAATTTGTGTTGTATATCCAAATGCTCAGTTTTCCAGTAAGTGCCATTGGTTGGACAGCCAGTATGACGCAACGAGCCTCGGCCTCCCAAAAAAGAATCAATGAATTTCTACAAACTAAACCTGCTATTCAGCAATCCGAAGCTTTATTAAAGCCTTCCATAAATCAAAATGTCAATCTTGATAATGTTGATTTTACTTATTCCCATACTGGTATTCATGCTGTCAAAGATTTTTCTCTGGTAATTGATAAAGGTCAAAAAATAGCTATTGTGGGTAGAACTGGATCCGGAAAATCTACTATCGCCCAGCTACTGCTTAGAATGTATGATGCACAACAAGGTTCAATACGGTATGATAAGGTACCGATAGATAAGATTGACCTTCATTGGTTGCGTTCCCAAATCAGTTATGTGCCACAGGATGTATTTTTATTTAGTGAAACGGTTCAAAATAACATTGCCTTTGGAGTTGATTCAGCAAGTTTGGAAGCGGTGATTCAGGCAGCTACAATTGCAGGTATACACAATGAAATAGTAGGTTTCTCCAAAGGGTATCAAACAATGATAGGAGAAAGGGGAGTAACGCTTAGCGGAGGTCAAAAACAACGAATTTCAATTGCAAGGGCATTGTTAAAGGATCCTTCTTTGGTGATTTTTGACGACTGCTTGAGTGCAGTAGATGCAAAAACCGAAAAGGAAATTTTGAATAATTTGAATATTTGGTGGAAGGATAAAACTGCGGTGATTATAACGCACCGAATTTTCTCCTTACTTCATTTTGACAAAGTAATTGTGTTAGATGATGGCAATATTGTTGAACAGGGAACCCATACTGATTTATTGCAACAAAATGGATTTTATGCAGAAATGTATGCTCGTCAGCAGCAAAAGGAAGGATATGAGTCTATAAATGAACCTAATTAAGTGGATATTTACGTATAAATACCTGTTTTTTAGGGTTACTAAGCCCAAGTTCTTTTAAAATATGCCTGATTATTTTGCTATTTCAAAAACAGCTATATCTTTGTCATGTTTTTAATTAATATATCATATCCATTCATCCAAAAAAAATCAACTGTGGCGTACGAAAACAATGACAAAAAAATGGAAAGCGTTTATAGTAAACGCATTAGAGCAGGAAAACGTAGGACTTACTTTTTTGATGTAAGGGAAACTCGTGGTAGTGATTATTATTTAACAATCACTGAAAGTCGTAAACGCTTTGATTCTGAAGGTTATGATAGGCACAAAATATTTTTGTATAAAGAGGATTTTAATAAGTTTATAAAGGGGCTTGCTGAAGCGATCGACTATGTTAAGACTGATTTAATGCCAGACTTTGATTTTGATGCTTTCAATCATGATACTCCATATGAAGGAGAAGATGGTCAGTACCAAAATGCTCCTGTCGAAAATGAAGCTTCTGATAGTTCCGCAGCAATTTCTATTGAAAATGAAACAATAGTTCCTCCTATTAAAAGTGAACCTGAGTCACAGGAACCACTGGATAATGGTAGTACAGAAGAAGTTGACAAATGGTAAATTAGCCAAATAGTATTCAAATCAATCCTTCACTTTTGTGGAGGATTTTTTTTGTAAAAAAAATGAATTTCTGAATTGATATTTCCGCTAATATTTTTAGCTTTTATTCTTTGCTGAAAATGACTGCTTTATTTTTCCTACCTTAATGTTATCAATTTAATATTGCCATTTACTTCGACTTTATTTGGGTGTGCATTTTTTTTGATTATTTTTTTTAAAAAATTTGGAAAACAAAGCATTAAATATTAAATTTACTTAATACGTTTTTAAAAATTAATAAAATTCCATTCTCCCTACGATTACTAGTTATCCATTCTTCTATATTTTCCAGTTAAATTCATTCCTACCAAGAATTAGTCCTCTGTTTGAATTATTAAATAGTACCTGTTTAATAGGTCTGCAGCCCTCCTAAGAACAAGCTTCACCTTTTACCTTCTTACATTCAGATTTTTTTAACAACATAATATTAATTGTATGGTCAAACCGATTGTATCGCTAATACTTTTATTTCAATTGATTTTGTTTTTTTCTTCTTGTATCAGCACTAAAAATTCAGTTTATCTTAACAACGCAATCGATTCTAGCTATTTGCAAATGCCTGTTGAAGCTGATAATTTAATTCAGAATAATGACATACTAAGTATTGCCATTACTAGTCTTAATCCTGATGCCTCTGCGTTATTTAATACTACTAATAATTTGGTTATTAGCTCCACTTCATCAGTTGGCAACAATTCACAGTCTTCGGGTTACCTGGTTAATTCGGAAGGTTTTGTTCAATTGCCTATTCTAGGAAATATCCAAGCTGCTGGTCTTTCTAAAAATCA
>JBIKOV010000196.1:0-6296 GCA_044357815.1 Ferruginibacter sp.
AAATCAATAAGGCAAAGTCTACGCATTGAGCGGTACCAGCATGACCCGCGCTTTCATGACAATAAATGGACTGACTGGTCCTTTGCCATAGCACACCAGCAAGTGATCAAAAAATACTTGGTGGGAGCTGCTGTTGACTTTGTATGCAGGGGTGGTTTTCAATGGACACAACAAAACTTTGTAAACATGCAGTTTTATTTAAAAGTTCAATACTTTTTGTTTTAAACATATGATAAAAATTCGAAGCATCCCTTTATTCCTGTTGCTACTGGTAGCACCTGAAATACATTTGCGTGCCCAAACCTTTTATTCCTATCAAGGGCCAGGTGTTTTGAGGGAAAGCTTTTTACTAAACAACCGTTCTTTTTGTATTAATCCAAATCAGCTATCTTACTTATTGGTCGACTCTTTAATGAAAGTGCCTCGATTACCCAATCAAAAAAAGCTATCCATACAGCCTGCCGCCGTTTCTATTTTAAAATTCAGCAACTCTGCAGTTCCTTCCGGCATTAATCAGGGACCATTAATACCTAATGTTGGTGACCAGTACCTTATTTCTATGGGGATTAAGCTGAAATGGAAAGACAAGATTGACATCAGTTTTGCTCCGGAATATCAATTTGCCGAAAACATACCCTTTCGTCAATATCCAACATACAATAGAGAATGGATACCTTACTATTACTTTCTGAATCATATTGATAATCCTGAGCGGTTTGGAGAGACCCAACTTAAGAAATTTTATCCTGGGCAATCCTATATTAAGGTTAAGGTGGGTAAATATACAGTGGGTCTTTCTACTGAAAATAAATGGTGGGGGCCTGCCAGTTTTAATCCTTTAGTATTAGGAAGTAATGCTGCAGGTTTTTTGCATGGAACACTAGCCACCAGCAAACCTATTTTAACAAAGATTGGAACTTTTGAAGGGGAAGCGATTGCTGGGTTATTAAAGGGTAGTGGAATTGTGCCCAGGGAGATCTACCGCATAAATACAAATACTCAAACGGGAGATTTTTTATACCAGCCAAAAAAAATGCATCAGCGCTACATTACTGGAATGGTTTACACCTACCAACCAAAGTGGATACCTGGCTTATATGTTGGACTGGCAAAATTATCCATGATGTATTCGGATGAGATTAGCAATGGATTTGACCTTTTGCCCTTGGAAGGTTTTGCGGGCAATAAGTTCACTCCTGCAGAAACCAGCAGAAGAAAAGCGTCAATGGGGTCATGGTTTTTCAGGTATGTGATGCCTAAAGAAAATGCTGAGATTTATTACGAGTACGGCAGAAGTGATCAATCGTTGCATGTTTGGAATCTATTTGAAAAAAAATCATACGGAAGAGGATTTACAGCAGGATTTAGAAAAGGATATTTCATTGGACAAAAAAAAGGGCAACAAATTCAGTGGGGGGCGGAGCTAACCAACTTAAGTCTTCCATCCAAAGAACAAGTGCAGACTCCCCCAGCAAGTTGGTACTTGCATAACTATGTGCGTCAAGGTTTTACCAACCGGGGAAAAGTGTTGGGAGCAGGTATAGGACCGGGTAGTAATAGCCAAACAGTATATGTACAATGGCTTAAAGGGTTAAATAAAGTTGGCCTTCGATTCAATCGGGTAATTCATAATCTTGATTTTTATCACTACCAACCTTATTACTTAACTGATCATTTTAATCAGTACTGGGCAACGGTAACTGGAACCTTATACGGCTCCTTGAACTGGAATAAAATTACCCTTGCAGCAGAATACACTCGGCAAAGAGAATTGAATTATAACTGGGAATGGGAGAGATACAATCCCAATGGCTTTGAAAATATCGGATATGATCAATTTAATTTAGGCGCCCGATTATTATTGCAATACCGATTCTGATTTTGAATGGATAGCTGGTTCGTATAAGAAAACCAGTACTATAATACTCAATAAAAAGCCTGCGCCGAAGCCTCCTACTAAGCCTTCATTCCATTCATTTTTATTATCCTCTAATGGTGTATCGGGAGCATCGATTACTTGTATTGTTGGGGTTTCTTGTAAAAGAGAAACCTTGCTTATTTCCAAATTCTTTATCACTTCCGTGTAGATGGTGGTGGACAATAATTCTTCACGCGAATCGATGGTGTTTTGAATATTTTCCTGAATAAACTGTGGATTGATATCAATTAAATTTAAGTTAGATTGAGCAGAAGTTTGAATGCTACCATTGGCATGTCTTTGCAAGCTATCGGCCAAAAATTGCAACCTGCCGATGTTTCCTCTTAATCTTTTCGTTTTAGTATTGATATAAAATTCAGAAATGGTTGATAAAAGTCGTTGGCAAAATTCCGAGGCCAATATTTCATCTCGCATGGTAATATCCAATTCAAATAAACTTAATCTTCTATCCGGTTTATATATATCCAAGTCCTTTTCAATAACCCTCAAAATCAGGGTATTTAATAAACTATCTTCTATTCGATTGAATTTTTTATCAGCCGGTGAAAATTGGATATATACACCCACCTTGCTACTTTTTTCCCATTTCTTTTTTAATTTCAACTTTTCCGCATAAATATCTGCCAAGGTCTGGTTAGTCCCGTTATAATAGGTGAGAAAAGTTTTCCGTAAAAGCGACCTGCTCTTGGAAAGCTCTAAAATATTTTCACCACTCAATAAATTACTACCGCCGCCCAGTGCGCTCATAATCTCTGAACTAAACTGTCCAGATAAAGCACCTAGAATACCGGAACTGCCGATCGATTTACTGTCCTCTACTACAAAACTAGACCTTGCTTTGAATTTAATTGGCTTCAGCAAAACATAGCTTAAACCTAATAGCATGCCCACAATTACTGAAAGAAAAATCCAACGTTTTTTTAAAAGCAAATAGGATAAATATGCTTTTATAATAAATGAAAGGCTATTATTTGAAGTGGCTTGCATCTTAGATTCTATCGTTTTAATACAGAGTAAACTGCTATCATGGAAGTAAGTAATGTAGCGGCCAATGTAGCAGCCCCTGAGATTTCCCCTACACCAAATTTTTTCACATCCATCAAAGTTTTCTCTGGTATAATTATTTTACTTCCCGCAATAATTTTTGGATATGACCGGAAAAATAAAAAGTGCTTCATTTTTTTAAACATTCCATTGGGATATTGAACGTACACTTTTTTCAAGTTACCGTTATTTTTGACTCCCCCTACAGAAGATATATAACTAATAAGATTGGCTGATTTATAATCCACCATTTGTTCATTGAATACCGCTCCGCTCACCGTTACAAAATTACTTTTTCTCGGAATAAAAATACTATCTCCAGGCAAAAGGAAAAAGGAAGCGTTTTTGTCAATTTCATTTCTTAGACCGAAAATATCCGTTCCCACTCTTAACCCTCCTCTATAAATTTGTAGATCTCTGATTGAGGCGAAGGGGCTAATACCGCCAGCCCTTTTTACAATTTCCAAAACCGTTTCATCCCTTTTTTCCAAACTATAATCTCCCTGGTACAAAATCTCTCCTCTTAACTTAACGTTTCCAATAAGGCGGTAATTCAATAGCCGGGGTACAAAAATATCATCAAAAGGCTCCAGTATCACTGAGTTTTTGGAGCTAATCAAATTAGAGTCTATTTTAATTGTTTGTAACCTCAACACCTGATTTGCCAAATTATCGGAAATGTTTTTTTCCATTCTGGAAAGTTCAATTTTATGATAAGCTGCATCCACAGTAAACCCACCTGCCAATGCAATCAAATCCTCGGCCTTCATTCCTTTTTGAAATGAGTAGGAACCAGGGTTTTTTACACCTCCATTTACAGTTATAAAACTAGTAGCAATGAAATTTGAAGCCGGGTAAATAATAATGGAGTCATTCTTCACCAACAATATATCCTCCTGCAAACCGCCGATAATTTGATTCAGGTCGAAGGGTATCATTTGAACACTCAGGCCTGGCATCTTCCGCTGGATATAGCCCCTGTTGACAAATGCCTCGTCTTTGATGCCGCCGGCTCTTGCTATCAATGATTTCAGGCCTTCCTCCTGCAGCAAGCCGTAAGCACCTGGCCTATTAATTTCTCCTTGCACCGTTACCCTGTTTTCAAATCGGTGGTCAATAGCCCCCACGTGTATGCTATCTCCACTATTTAGGATGTATTTTGAAAAGTCTTTTTCAGTTACATTTTTTACCAACAAAAAGTTATTTCCGTTGGTAGTAACTGTGATAGACTGCCGATATGCTTTTTCAGAAAATCCGCCAGCATAATGAAGCAAATTTTCAAATGATTCTTTTTCCTTTAACTCAAAAATAAAGGGATTTTTTACCTCTCCAGTAAGCGATACCCGTTGCAGATAGATGGGAAAATGAATAATATCCTGGTCTTCTAGGCGAATATTCTTCCTCATTAACCCATCCGCAAGGTATTGGTACAAATCAATTTCCTCGATTACCTTATTGTTTCGAATCAGCTGAATTTTACGTAGCCCCCCCTTTTCAGTTGGACCACCAGAAATATACAATAAATTGAAGAAATTGGTTAGGGAAGAAACCACATAGCCTCCTGGATGAGCTGCTTCGCCAGAAACGATTACCTGAATGCTCCTCAATTCGCCTAGATTTAAATAAAGTGAGGTTGCTTTTGTTTTTAATCCAGGGTAGATAGTAGCAAGTTTATCACTAACCAATTTCCGCACCGCCTCTATCGGTAGTCCACTTAATTGAATTACGCCTACATAGGGCAAGTTGAATTGGCCTTCCGAATTGATATAGCCAGAAAATGATTTGGTATTTAAACCCGTTATGCTAATTACCAATTGGTCGCCAGGTCCCACAATATATTGCTCGGGGGTCGCCAAATTTGTATTAGGCGAATAATCAAAAAATGCATTAGTGAAAAAGCTATACCCAAAATAAGGTGAAATAGCTTTTGAAAAAGGAGTTTGAAATACCCAACTGGTATCTCTTTTCATCATTTGGTTATCTATTGAAGTGTCGGATGAAGTACTTAAACTTCCTCCCCCTGAAAAAGACCCCCTAGTTTGGACCATTTTTTTGGTTTCCTCAATCATTTGTGCCGTAAAGCCTCTCTTAATAAGCTGGTTGCTAATTTCTTTGTCGGATAGGCCCATTTGCTTTGCCTGGCTATAGGCATTGGCAAGCTGAGTTTGAATACTCCCCCCACTTTTCAGGGTCTTACTGCTTTGGGCAAATAAAAATATAACTGCAAAACAACAAATAAATGTTGCAAAGAATTGCTTCATAAGAATTTAACTATTTATAACCCCATCAATACGCCCACTGATAAGGAGGTAAGATTAAGGTTAGATTGATTTGTTGGACTGCTTCTTGTTAGCCAATTAGCTAGGAACTGCAGTTTCAAATTTTGTAATACCTGATAATGCGTTTCAAAGTTAATGCTTTTTTGGTTAAACAGGGGGTCAAATAGGAATGGTGGCTGGGGGTTTGCTAAATACTGATCGTCAGTAGATCCGGCTCCTCCTTTTCGGATCCATTCAAGACTAAGCGTGGCATATAATCTCTTCAAAGGGGTAAATTGTGTAAAAATCAATACCCTATCGACATTATTACCCATCCAATCGCCCAAACTTTGGCCATGATGCGTATAATTTTCGGCCGGGTTTAAATTGGCATAAACGAAAGGGCGATTGCGCGTATATTCCAATCCTGAAACAATTCGGGTAATCCCAAACAATCCTGCCTTTTTTAGGCCCAATTGGTACCCTAGCTGATTCCTATTTTTAGCGGACAATGCGGTAGTTAACCGGATTTCATCTATAAAAATTTGGCCATACAACTGTGTTTTGGGTATTAACCGACGTAGGGAAAATCCTGCAAAGATTTGTCCATTTGCCCCAGCCAATAAATTCTGATTGTTGCTGGTGTTATCAAAGCTTTTAAAGTAAGAAATTGGAATCAGGTACCCTACATTTAAGCGGCTATCATATACAATTGATTCGCCCAAGCTTATTTCTACCCCATTTTTGGGAATATAGGTAATAGAGTGAAGAGCATAAAATTTGGGAATATAAAATTGGCGCTTACCTCCATAGGTAGCATTGCTGAAAGAAAATGAACGGGAGCTATCAATAATATTGGACTGAAGCCAGGCGTGCATATAATCAAACCTCAGCCACTTAAATGGCTGCAACTGCAATTTGATATATGGATAGGCGGGTGCATTTTGAGATAATACAATTTGGGAATTGATTCCATATCCCCAGCTCAGCCGATCTTGCCCTATTGAAATATTTCCCTTTTTAAAAGTATAGCTGATTCCAAATCTTAAATCATT
>JBIKOV010000162.1:0-7419 GCA_044357815.1 Ferruginibacter sp.
GCAAATACTTGTTTATCAATTGTTTGCATTTTTTTTGGATAATCAAATAATCCATCTTTTTAGTAATATAATCCATCTTTTTTAATAATTATTAAAATATTTTTATTTTAGCATTAAAAGGTAATTATAAATTAATTCTTAAATTTGATTTTTCAGTATTAGAAATAATTTTGAATACGATTGCATTTTTTTATTGTACTACTTGCTTATGAAAAATTTTAATCAGTCGAGTTATACTCAATTGCTTGTACACTATGAAAGGGAGTACGATCAATTAATGCAATTTGGAAAATATTATTGCATTGATAAAGAAATGTTGAAAGATACGATTCATGATCTTTTTTTACATTTCGCTGAAAAAGAAATTAATCTTAACTTAATTAAGTTCCCTCATGCTTATATTATGAAATCATTTAAAAGGCGTTTAATTGATTGCCATCGAATAAGTACTAAACGAGCATTGAATGCAACTTTAATTTGCCAAGATATTGCCTTAGATTCGATTAATATAATGATGGAGGAAAAAGAAAGTGCTCTTTTAGTAACGAATAATCTAAATCTTATTTATGAAAAATTACCTGGTCGCTTAAAAAAGGTGATTTTCTTAAAATTTTATGAAGGCTTAACTAACGATCAAATCATGACTCAAACAGGTCTTTCATTGCGAAGTGTCTACAATAATTTGTCGGAGGGAATTAAGATGATGAGATTCGAAATGCGAAAGCTGCCATTGCCAATTGAAATGACCGCTATTTAATAGCGCTCAGCCAATATTTATTCTTATAAAATAGTTTCCGAAAAGTTGGTAAACTATCTTTAAATTTTCGTTATTTATAATATCTTCTGTCTATTAGTTAATACGGATATTATTTTTAGCCCTTTTTTTTATTTAAGAAATTTTCATTTACGCTTGTGGTCAATTTTTTCCTTGGCAAAAAAGGACGAATTGATAGATTTCTTTATTTCAGCAGGTTTTATTTGTAAAAGCTTTAATTAAAATTGTATCAATAATTATTCAGATTAAAAATATTCATAATCGTTGAGGTGGCGAAATCGAATTATAAATTTTATTTTAAAATTCGGCAGGCTTCTGTAAACAAGGGGAAAGTGAAAGAATGGTTATAATAATAGACCTTCGGAATCATGGATTAATTAAATAAGTGTCAATTTCGATACTTTACAAAAATATATTGTATGAAGATTTTAATATTGATTTTATTGGAAATTGTCCTTGGCTTTTCCATAAGTGCGCAGCATATATATAAAACCACCAACTTTTTGATGGAGTTGAATTCAAGTTCGGAGATTTCGAAGATGGTTGATTTGAAAGCCAATCAAAATTATGCTCCTGAGGAAAACCGCGGTTATTTAATCCGGGTAAAAAGCGCTGGGATAGAGTTGACTCCTAAAAAGATGGAGCGCAAAGATGACATGTTGTTTTTTACCTTTGAAAATGGAATAAAATTGCAGGTTCGTACAAAACAAAACCAGGATTATCTTCGATTTGAACTCACCAAAGTTATTCACCCAGAAATGATAGATGCCGTATTATGGGGATCTTTCAATACAACTATCAATGAAACCATTGGAGAAGTGGTTGGAATAGTTCGCAACAAGGATTTTGCCATTGGCATACAAACTCTTAATCCGAAAACAGCTGGCGGAAAATTAGTGAATGAGGAAGGAAGTACTGGAGGAACGACTACCGCTACCAAAGAAAAATTTGGATCAGCTATTCAGGCTTTTTGTATTAACCAAGCGAAAGACCGTGTTATGACTGTATGGAATCTTCATAAAAATGTACCGGTAAAGGGGTTGAAAGATTATCTGCTTGAAGGTAGTGCATTGACCGTCTTTGGTACTTCTCCAAATCAGGTTTTACAAATGATTAGTAAAATCGAACTAGCTGAAGGTCTACCGCATCCTGTGATTAACGGCGAATGGGTAAAAACTTCTGGAGCTACTGGCCAGCCTTACATTATATCTTCTTTTAGCGAGGAGAATATTGATGAAATGTTAGCATACACAAAGCGGGTAGGTTTTTATTCTTTATATCACAGTCACCCCTTTAAAAATTGGGGACATTTTGACTTACTGAAGAGGCTGTTTCCAAATGGCCGGGAGGGAATGAAACAATGTGTTGAAAAGGCTAGGGAAAAAGGTATTAGGATAGGAGTTCATACCTTAACTAATTTCATTACCACAGATGATTCATTTGTAACAACTGCCGCAAATGCTGGTTTAATGGCTGCCGGTATTTCAATATTGGAAAAAAATATCGATGAAAAAGCCACAGAAATTGTAGTTGATAACTATGACTATTTTGCACAGATCGCCACATTAAACAGTGTATTAATTGGCAATGAAATCATACGTTACCAGTCGGTAAGTAAAGAGAAGCCCTATACATTGATCAATTGCGTTAGGGGTGCTTTCGATACAAAAGCAACTTCCCATGTAAAAGGTGCTGAAGCAAAAAAACTCATGGACTATCCTTATAAAACCTTGTTCCCCGATTGGCCAATGATGAATGAAATGATTCAAAATATGGCCAATTTTTTCAATGAAACAGGTGTGTCTCACTTGGATTTCGACGGGCACGAAGGGACCTGTTATTCGGGCAGGGGAGATTACGCAATTAATTATTTTGCTCAGTCTTTTCTTTCAAAAGTGAATCATTTGGTTGTTAATGGTTCAAGTAATGTGAGCCATTTTTACCTGCATGCTAATAGTTATATCAATTGGGGTGAACCCTGGTATGCCAGTTTTCGCGAAAGTCAATCCATGAGAAGGTTTGAACTTCAGCCATTTTTGGAGCGAAACTATTTACCCAATATGCTTGGCTGGTTTTTATTAACATCCAATACAGTTGTGGAAGATATAGAATGGATGCTGTCGCGGGCAGCTGGTTATAATGCCGGTTACGCACTGGTAGCAGATTATAAATCCTTTAAAGAAAATCCTAATACAGATATCATCATTGACTATATAAGGCTGTGGGAAGAAGCCAAAAAACTCAAAATTTTCAATGAGGAACAACGTATTCGGCTGAAGGATCCGGAAAAGGATTTTCATTTGGAAAAATCAGGGTCCAATCAGTGGAAACTTCAAAGTTTTGATAAATTCAAATTCGAACACCAAAACAAAACATTGCAACCCGGAGAGCCAACTCACTCTGATTGGGGATTCGAAAATTCTCAAAATGCTCAGCCCATTCATCTGCACCTACTGGTAACGGGAGAGGAAGCCCTTGTTGAGCAAATAGAAATTGAGGTAGATAATTTTTTTAAAGTAAAAATACCTGCATCACTGAAAAAAGGACAATCTGTTGTTTGGGACGGGTCGGAGCAGGTAAAACTATATAATGAAAAAGGCCAGGTTATAAAAACGATTGCTATTGACAAAAGCCTGCCAAACTTGCAAAAAGGGAAACACGCCCTAAGAATTGATGCAGTATTTACCGGTGGAAAAGATCCGGTTATTAAGGGAACGGTTAAACTAAAGGGTACTACTGAAACCATAAATAAATAAAATATTTAAAAAAAAATGACCAGGTTCATCGGACTGATATTCGTTTTCTTTTCAATTTTTTATCCAGACAAAATTATGGATCGAAGTACTTCAACCGTTCAGGTGATGGCCTATATGGTGCCTCCGGCGGATATCAATCAAATCGATCAGTTACCACTAAATAAATTGACCCACATTATATTTTCTTTTACGGAAGTAATTGATAATAAAATGAAATTTAAGGATGAAAATACAAATGCCTTTCTTCAAAGATTGGTTTCTATGAAAGAGAAATATCCACGATTAAAAGTGATGGTTGCTTGTGGTGGATGGGGTGGATCGGGAGGTTTTTCAAATATGGCCGCCGCTCCCCAAACCCGGCAATTATTTGTTAAGAGTGTGATAGAATTTATTAAAGCATTTAAACTCGATGGCCTCGATATGGATTGGGAATATCCTGGTTTAAAAGGGATCGGAAACCATCATCTTCCTGAAGATAAAGTGAATTTTACCGCATTGATGAAAGAATTGCGAGAAGCGATGGATGCAACCGGTAAACAACTTACCCTGACTTTTGCCTCAGCGGGCTGGGTAAAGTATTACGATAACATAGAACTTCTCCAGGTTATGAAATACGCGGATTATATGAACGTGATGACCTATGATTTGGCGGGGGGTGGTAGTCCGTTAACGGCCCATCATTCAAATTTAGAGCACATTGATATTACTAATCCGAAATATGCCTTTTTACTTAAAGGACCTGACTCCATGCAGATTAAAAATAGGGATAGGGCGTCTGCAAAACGGATCGTTGATTTTTGTTTGTTGCAAGGTGTTAATTCACGTCAAATAATAATTGGTGCTGCATTTTATGGCCGAACATGGGGAGGAGTTAATCCTACAAACAATGGATTGTTTCAATCCCATAATAGTAGTTGGACGGGTGCTGTATCGTATCAACAAATCAGTGAGGAATATGAAAATAAAAATGGCTTTGTAAGATATTGGGACAAAGATTCAAAGGCGCCTTTTTTATATAATAAAAAAGATTCTTTGTTTATTACCTATGATGATACGATGAGTGTTCGGTTAAAAACTCAATTTGTAAAGGATATGAAATTAGGAGGAGTCATGTTTTGGCAATTAGGCTCGGATTCTAAAAACTATGATTTGTTGAACGCTATTAAGTAAAAATATTGTGATGGATGCCAGTTGCATTTCGTTCACATCAATCAACGCTTTGGCAGGGAATTAAATTTAATAAATTGAATAATATTGTATAATACATCAGCATTTTTTTCTGTCGATCGGCGGCATCAACCAATTAAAATAAAGCTATGAGCAAACTAAAGAAAATTGGATTTTTGTTTTTAATTTTCCCATCCATCATTTGGTTAGGGTTGATATTGGTTTCCTACAAATCGGGTGCGATTCGCCACTTTGTTTTGAATGGAGAACCTATCGCAAAAACCGTTATGTGGGTTTCAGGCGACCTGCCGGATTTTAATACCAATTATACAATTAGCTGGTGGATTTCAGCTTCAAGAAAAGGGAAGTGGATGTTGTTACCTGGAATAAATACCAAAGAAATTGTATTGCTTACAGGCTATCAAGGTCAGTATATCAAATGTGAAGTTACCCCTATTGGTAATTCTGGAAAGCCAATCAGCATTGTCACTGATTCTCCTATTTCTAGTAAAGGTAATCCTAATGCCGATTGGTTTAAGGATGCCGGTGTAGGAGTTATGTTGCACTTTCTGAAAACTGTGTATGCGAAAGAAGGGGGTGCCAAAGAATATAATGACGTTGTGGATGGATTTAATGTAGAACTATTTGCAGAAAATTGTAAGGAAGCAGGTGCTAACTACGTTATGTTTGCCCTGGGTCAAAATGATGGGTATTTCTGTTCCCCCAATCGTGCTTACGATTCAATAGTAGGTGTAGCCCCGGGAGAACTATGCAGCAGGCGAGATCTTCCGGCCGATCTGTTTGAAGCATTGAATAAACGAGGCATCAAAATGATGTTTTACCTTCCGGGTAATCCTCCAATCAATAATAAACTGGCAACCGGAAAATTTCATTATACCTATGGAAAAGATTCTCCGACTTCTCAATTCACCCAATCCTGCTGGGAGGCCGTGATCAAAGAATGGAGTTTACGGTATGGTAAGAACTTATCAGGTTGGTGGTTTGATGGTATGTACCGGGGAGGTATCATAGAAACCCGGTCATATATGAGTCTTGCACATAATATCAGTACACATACGCTTGCCGCCAAAGCGGGGAATTATAATAGTATTGTAACTTATAATTATGGTGTTAATACGATACAATCCAACTCTCCCTATGATGATTACAGTGCAGGTGAAGAAGGTAAAATCGTTCAGGTACCTCAAAATCGCTGGGTAGTAGAAGGGGTGCAATGGTTCATATTTACCTACCTTGGAAAAAATTGGAGTAAGGATGGAACCCGCTTCAAAACAGCAGACCTTGAACAGTGGGCCGATAAGATTTTCGATAAAGACGGAGTCATTTGTTTTGATATCAATGCTGATAAAACAGGTGCAATCAACCCCGCTCACATAGCCCAGGTAAAGGCAATTCGTGAAATTTTAAATACTTCAAAAATCAAAAAAAAATAACCTTTTAAATCAATATCAAAAATAATATTCATGAAAAAAATAAACCCCCTTCTTATTACTGTTTTTTTTATACTACTTAAAATATCTGCTAGTGATATTATTTATGAAACCTCCGATTTTAAAATATCATTGAATGATAAGGGCTATGTCGTAGGTATTTTTGATAAGCAAAAGAGGGCAGAATATCTTCCTAATGATCAAATGGCCCCCTTATTAAGCATCCGTGTCAATAACGTATTTGAACATCCAAATCAGCTCTTGCAAAAGAATGATGTGCTCACACTTTCTTTTAACAAAAATAAAGTGAAAGTACAAATAAGGGTCCTAACCAAATTGAATTATATCAGTTTTGAACTGATCGGTATAACAAAAACTGCAAATGTAGATCTGATTGTATGGGGCCCTTACCCAACAAAAATTAGCGAGACGATCGGGGAATGTGTAGGAGTAGTTCGAAACAATCAATTTGCTATTGGTATTCAATCGCTGAATGTAAAGACCCTTGGAGGGTATCCCTCTGAAGAAAATGATATTGAGCCCGCCTTTGATATTTTTGCAACGGGTAATATTGTAGATTTATCAGCCGACTGGAAAAAGAAAAAACATTACCGTGGCCAAACAGCTAAAGTTCAGGATTTTGGCAGTGTTTTACAAGCCTATTGCCGCAATCGAAACAAGAGTCGGATCATTGTTAACTGGAACCATGAAGCCTATGTAGCTCCTGCATTTAATGACGGGGGAGTTATCGGATCAAAAATTGCACTCTTTGGATGTTCACCCGAAAAGGCTTTGGCAACCATTGGCAATATTGAAGTAGCAGAGGGACTTCCTCATCCGATGATTGATGGAGAATGGGGCAAAACCGCTCATTCAGCAACAGCATCTTATCTAATTGTTGGGTTCAATGAAACTAACCTAGACGAGGCAATGCAACTTACAAAAAAAGCGGGATTAAAATATCTATATCATGGAGGTCCGTTTAAAACATGGGGTAATTTTTTGCTGAATGAAAAACAATTTCCTGAAAATTGGTCCAGTATGAAAAAATGTGTCGAAAGAGCAAATGCCCAGGGAATAATGCTTGGTGTGCATACTTTGTCAAATTTTATAACCACCAATGATAAGTATGTAACTCCTGTTCCTGATAAAAGGTTGGCAAAAGTAGGGGAGAGCAGCATAACTGCAGATGTTAGTATAGAAGCGGATGAAATATTTATTGAATCTCCCCAGTTTTTTAATCAAATGAAAAATAATTCCTTGCATTCAG
>JBIKOV010000025.1:0-25127 GCA_044357815.1 Ferruginibacter sp.
TCCGGTGAGTCACCGGTCATTCTAAAAAATAAAAAAGGGACCAAGATAGAAATCTAGTCCCGCTTTAAAATCCAATATCCTATGAAAAACCGATACGAAGATAAAGTCAAGTTTTAAAAAATGCAAGTTTTTATATTAATTTTTATTTAAATATATTAATTACAAGCTTTTCAACTCCATAAGTAATTGATTATCCATATATTATACTTTAATTTATTTTTTTATTCTTAGCTGCTGATTTTTAAAAGCATAACTCGCTCCCTGGTACCAAGCTATTGCTTCATTGGTAAGACTATCTGACCCAGGCACTTCAACTGCAGCACCTGTTTCAAAATTTGGCTGATAAGTGGCCGTTTTTTTCTGTGGAGAAAGTATCACCAGCTGACCATTTCTTATATAGCCCAAATTTTGGTAGGTACTGATAAATACGCGGTCGCGGGCAGTAGGGGTTTTATAAATATCAAACCCAAAAAACCGACTGGTATAGGGCATATTTAGCAAACCCAATAACGTAGGCGCAAGATCTATTTGGCTAGTAAGCCTTTTTTCAATGGTTGGCTTAATTAATTTGGGGGCATAAATAAAGCAGGGTATGCGATATCGGTTAACAGGCAAATCTGTTTTGCCGGCACTACGGGAACAATGGTCCGCCACAATCACAAAAACAGTTTGATCAAACCAAGGTTTTTTAGCAGCATCCCTCAGAAAAGCATGGATAGCATAATCGGTATATTTAACTCCCCCCGCAGCAGTTTGAGCAGCTGATGGAATATCAATCCTTCCATCGGGATAAGTATAAGGCCGGTGGTTGCTGACAGTCATCATGTGATTAAAAAAAGGCCGCCCTTGCTGGTAACTTTTATCACACTGTTCAAGGGTATATTGAAAAGTTGCTTCATCATCAATTCCCCATGCCGTAGTATGATGAACCAATTGTTTGGGAATATCGCCTTTGTCAAGAACTTGATAGCCATTGTGTCCAAAAAAATATCCCATATTATCAAAAAAACTGTTCCCTCCATATAAATAACGCACATCATAGCCGTTATTTTTAAATACAGTTCCCAATGAAAATAAATCTTCATTATTGGGGCGGCGAACAATGGACTGACCGGGTGTGGGAGGAATGGCGAGCGTAATCGCTTCAAGCCCCCTCACCGTTCTGGTGCCAGATGCATAAAAATTACTGAAAAACAAACTTTTAGGAATCAATGAATCTAGGTAAGGAGTTATCTTTTCGCGGTTACCAAAATACTGCAAATAATCTCCGCTTAAACTTTCCACGCTAATCAAAACTACATTCCAATGATGCTGGGGACTATCGGGCTGAATCACTCGCTCAATACTGAGTGGGTCGGAACTGAAGGTGGCATTCGGCGCTTGCAGCATGGAACGAAGCAATGCGAAATTAGCCGTATCATTTCTTTGCCTATAAAATTGGTGATAATCAATCTCATTATTCCAAAAAGCCGCTCCAAATTCATAAATACCATTTCCACCCAATTCGTTTACATAATTATTATTACTAATCGTTTTAAAATGGTTGTTAACTAAAAAATAAGCACTAAGCGGTAGCAACGAAAAGCCGAGCATAAATACCGTACGACGAACGAATCGCATACTTACCTGCTGAGATGCCGTTATTTTTCCGCGGACTAGTAAAAGGACTGCTGCCACCAACAATACTACCACCGAAATAATCAAGGGCATATTATAAGATTCCCAAATATTTTCCAGCACTTCATTGGTATAGATCAAATAATCCACTGCAATAAAATTGAAACGCACACTAAATTCATTCCAAAATATTATCTCACTCCCCGCCACGGAAACCAAAATAAAACTGATAATCGCCATCAGCAAGAAAAGTGGTAAGCGCTGCCATTTATTTTGATACCAGCTATCTTTCATCAACCAACAATAAATAGCTACCGGTATAGCAAAAAAACTACTTACCGTAAGATCATAGAACAAGCCTATCATAAAAATGGCTAAAAACCGAAATAGGGTAAGCTCTATAGTAGGCCAACTTTTTATTAACAATACCACCCTGGTAACAAAGCTGATAGCACAAACCATCAGTACAATTACTGCCACAGCCCCAAATCTGTGTTGAAAGAACGACTTTTGATTACGCATACACAAAAATAAAGAATACCCATTAATCCAACGCAATAAAACCGATAACCGAATTTCGACTCAAGTTGCTATAACGAAAGGCTTACCGCTCATCAATTATTTATCAAACAATAGCAAGTAGATGAATAAAATGCTACATTTGACGCTTAAACAAATCAAGCATGAAAACAATACTATTTTTCTTTTTCGGGTTGACCAGTACCCTTTCTGCACTAGCTCAAAAGGTAGCATTTACTGAGTATAATTTAAAAAATGGCTTACACGTGGTTTTGCACCAAGATAAAACGGCTCCCGTGGTGGCAGTTTCTGTTATGTACCATGTAGGAAGCAAGGATGAGCAAACTAACCGTACCGGCTTTGCGCATTTTTTTGAACACCTTCTTTTTGAGGGTAGTGACAATATCAAACGAGGTGAGTTTATGAAAATTGTGAGTAGCAACGGTGGACAAAATAATGCGAATACAACGCAAGACCGCACTTTTTATTATGAAGTATTTCCTTCCAACCAGTTGGCAACAGGCCTATGGTTAGAGAGCGAACGTATGTTTCACCCTGTAATCAACGAGGTTGGTGTTAAAACACAGAATGAAGTCGTAAAAGAAGAAAAAAGATTACGGGTAGACAACCAGCCCTATGGTAATTTTTTAAGTGAAATAATGAAGCGGCTGTTTACCAAACACCCTTATAACTGGGTCCCGATTGGAAGCATGGCTGATCTTGATGCTGCTACACTTGACGAATTTAAGGCCTTCAACAAAAAATATTACACACCCAATAATGCAGTGCTGGTAATTGCAGGAGATATCGATGTGGCAAAAACAAAAATACTGGTAGAAAATTATTTCGCTGAAATACCGGCAGGGGTGGCCATTACAAGAACTGTTGCGAAGGAAACCCCCATCACTACCCAAATGATTGACACCACCTATGATAGCAACATCCAAATACCTGCAATTTTAGCAGCCTACAGAGTACCCGGTGAAACCGAAAAGGAATCCAAGATATTAGAAATGGCCTCTGCTGTACTAAGCCAAGGTAATAGTAGCCGAATGTTTAAAAAGATGGTGGATGAAAAAAAGAATTCGCTGCAGGTTGGGTCATTCAATTATTCTTTGGAAGACTATGGAGCCTATATCACTTTTGCATTACCCAACAACAATACTTCATTAGATACTTTATTAAAAGACATGGATGATGAAGTGGTAAAATTACAAACTACCCTTATCTCCGAAATTGAATTCACCAAATTGCAAAACCAATTTGAAAATGAATTTATTGGAAAAAATAGCAAAATGTTGGGAATAGCAGAAAATCTTGCTAATGGCCATACCTTCTACAAAAACACCAATAATATCAATATCGAACTAGAAGAAATAAGAAAAATAACCCGGCAAGATATTCAGAATGTAGCCAAAAAATACCTGAATAAAAATCAACGGACAGTGGTATACTATTTGCCAAAAAAATAATGCTTAAATCCTGTAATTCATTTCAACTTATTTACACCGAAAAAATACACTAGATGAAAAAATTAATGATAGTTGCGTTGAGTGTTGTTTTAATACTTCATGGCTTTGCACAAACAAAAATAGACAGATCAAAAAAACCGGCAGCTGGACCAGCTCCTGTTATTTCAATAAAAGACCCGGTAATATTTACGCTTCCAAATGGCATGACGATATTGGTGGTGGAAAACCATAAATTACCCAAAGTAACTTCATCATTCAGTATTGATGCCGGTCCCATACTGGAAGGAAAAAAGGCTGGTCTAGTAGAACTAATGGGGCAAATGCTGGGCGAAGGAACCACCTCAATGCCAAAGGATCAATTTGATGAAGCAGTTGACCTTATTGGCGCTGAAGTAGCCCTTTCCGCAAGCGGTGGATACGCCAGTGCTTTGACCAGGTATTTTGAAAAAGCATTTAACTTACTGGCAGATGGTATAAAAAACCCTGCATTCCCCGAAGCCTCCTTTGGAAAACTAAAGTCTATGGCCATCACTGGGTTAAAATCAAATGAAAAAAGTACTGCTGCAATTTCAGCAAGGGTCAACAAAGCCCTCAGCTATGGCAAACAAACTGCTATGGGTGAATTTACGACCGAGGAAAGTTTAAAAGGACTAACCCTAGCGGATATAAAAGAAGCTTATAAAAACTTTATCACTCCTTCCCGATCGTATTTAATTTTTGTAGGTGATATCAGTCCGGATGTTGCCAAAGCTATAGCTACAAAAGCATTTGGAAACTGGACGGGGAAAAAATTAACCATTGCCGCAATCCCAACTGTTGAAAATCCTACAAAAACAGAAATTGATTTTGTAGATGTTCCTACCGCGGTTCAAGGTGAATTAACTATTGGCAATCTGATTTATAATCCAATGGGCAATAAAAACTATCATGCCTTATTGGTAGCGAATCAAATTTTGGGTGGAGGGGCAGAAAGCAAACTATTCATGAACCTTAGAGAAAAACATGGCTTTACCTATGGAAGTTATTCAAGAATTGGTAGTGGCCGTTGGCAAAGCCAGTTTACTGCCAGTGCTGCCGTCCGTACCGACAAAGTAGACAGTGCAACAGCAGAGATTTTTAGAGAAATCCTAAACATGAGAGATGGCAAAATCACCCAAGAAGAACTAGACAATGCCAAGGCGAAATACAATGGATCCTTTGCATTGGGTATGGAAGATCCTGCCCGCACCGCTACCTATGCTTCTAATATCCTAATCAATAATTTGCCTAAAGATTTTTACAGAACCTATCTTCAAAAGATAAACAGTGTAACCTTGGATGACCTTAAGAATGTAGCCAAGACTTATTTCAATGAAAGCAATTCGAGGATTGTGATTGTAGGTAATGGCAGCACCATCATTCCCAAATTAATGAGATTAGGCTATCCTATCAAAAAATATGACCGATATGCAGACCCCGTGATAGAAAAGCCAATAGAGAAAAATGTGAATGAGACAGAAAAAAACAACAACAATATCTCCGCCGCTGAAATCGTTGAAAGCTACTTGAAAGCCATTGGCGGAAAAGATGAGGTTAAGAAAATTAATACCATCTCCTCGATTATCGGACTTGAAATGATGGGCAGATCTTTTGAAGGCACTGAGAAAAAAATGAATCCCAATCTACAGGTTACTGAAATAAAAATGGGCACTATGACTATTATGAAATCTGTTTTTGATGGAAAAGCAGGATTCCAACAACAGGGGCCTCAGAAAAAGAATTTAACAGCCAAAGAAACCAAGGAAGCCCTCGATGAAAAAGGTGTCATACCGCAATTGTTTTATATCACCAATCCTGAGTATAAATTAGATTATTTAGGTACCGGAAAATTGAATGATGAAAATACTTATCGCTTAAAGGTGGTAATGCCTAGTGGAAAAACTTCTATTCAAGAATACGCTGTTCAATCAGGCTTGCTGCTAAAAGAGGAAACTACTTCCGTTCAAGAGGATGCAAATGTTCCAATGACCATTGAATATAAAAATTACAAGAAAGCTGGCACTTTATTACTACCAACGGAGGTAACGAGAAATGTAGGTGGTCAAGAAATCCCTTTAGTATACAAAGACATTAAATTGAATGAAGGGGTTACAGATGCCGACTTTAAATAATAATTATTGGGAATCTTAAAAGCCATCTATTATTGGATGGTTTTTAAGATAAAATCGATATTTATTTGTTACCTTGTAAAGCTAGTGGCTAGTGTAGCCCAGGTAAATCTGCCATTTTCCACCTTCAGAGAACACACTGATACATTGACAATAGAAACAGCTTTAACAAAATAATAGGTATTAAATTCGTTCAATCCAACTTGAATTAATTTTATTTGCCATTAAACTCTTACAACATGGAAGCAGTAAAACCCAAAATATTATTATGCGAAGACGACACCAATCTAGGGATGGTGTTAAAAAACTATCTTGAATTAAATGATTACGAGGTAGTGCTTGAAAGGGATGGTCGGCTAGGTCTTGCTGCTTTTCAAAGGGAGAAATTTGATATCTGCCTACTAGATGTGATGATGCCCAATATGGATGGCTTTGCAGTAGCAGAGGAAATAAGGGATATCAATCCGGATGTGCCATTATTTTTCCTTTCGGCCAAAACAATGAAAGATGATATTATACAAGGGTATAAACTGGGGGCAGATGACTATATCACCAAACCCTTTGACAGCGATGTGTTGTTATTGAAAATAAAAGCAATTTTAAAGCGCAATGAGGAGACACACCGTGAAGAAGTAAATGCAGAATTTGATATGGGCAAATACCATTTTAACCCCCGCCTAAGGGAACTGACCATTGATGGCAGGATACATGTACTCTCTCCAAAAGAAAATGAATTATTAAAAATGTTGTGTGAACATAAAAATGATTTATTAACTAGGGAAGCTGCACTTAAGAAAATCTGGGGCAGTGATACTTATTTCAATGGAAGAAGTATGGATGTTTACATTGCCAAGTTGCGAAAATACCTTAAGGAAGATGAAACCATTGAAATTGTAAATATACATGGCAATGGCTTCAGACTGGTAGCGGCTTAATGATGGTATTATAAAATTAATAAGGGCTCTGTAAACCAGGGCCTTTTTTTTGCCCATTTTGTAAGCACTGTATTAGCTAAATAGCGTGTTATCCGAACCCCTACTATAAATTTTACCCAAATGCGCATATGCTTTTGCGGTAGCTTCCCTTCCCCTGGCAGTTCTTTGTAAAAAACCTTCCTGTATCAAAAATGGTTCGTACACTTCTTCTAAAGTACCCGCTTCCTCTCCCACTGCAGTAGCAATAGTGGTAATGCCCACTGGCCCGCCCTTAAATTTATCAATAATGGCAATTAGAATTCGGTTATCCATTTCATCCAAACCATGCTCATCCACATTGAGTGCCTGTAATGAATGCTGTGTGATACCAATATCAATGGCACCATCATTTAATACCTGGGCAAAATCTCTTACCCTTCTCAATAATCCATTGGCGATACGGGGTGTACCACGACTTCGACGGGAAATTTCATCTGCTGCCGCAATAGATATAGAAGTATTCAGAATCGAAGCAGAACGAAGAATTATTTTTTGCAGAGTGGCTGCATTATAATACTCCAATCTAGACTTGATTCCAAATCTAGAGAGTAAGGGAGCAGTTAACAATCCGCTTCTGGTGGTGGCGCCAATTAGGGTAAATGGATTCAAATTAATTTGTACACTTCTCGCATTGGGTCCGCTATCAATGATGATGTCAATGCGAAAGTCTTCCATCGCAGCATACAAATACTCTTCTACTACATTACTGAGTCGATGGATTTCATCAATAAATAAAACATCGTTGGCCTCCAAATTAGTGAGTAATCCGGCAAGATCGCCAGGCTTTTCAATTACCGGACCGCTAGTCTCCTTTATTTTAACCCCTAATTCATTGGCTACAATTCTACTTAAGGTGGTTTTACCCAATCCTGGAGGTCCATGAAACAAAATATGATCGAGGGCTTCTCCTCTGATTTTAGCTGCTTTAATAAAGATTCGGAGGTTCTCAATAGTTTGGGGCTGTCCCGAAAAATCAGCCATTTCACTGGGCCTGATATTGTTTTCAAATTCTTTTTCCACCGAACTCAGCGACTCTCCATCCGTATTTAAATTGGGATTTGACATGATGTAAAAATAACAAATTTACCATTGAGGCCAACAGCAAATTTATTAAAAAGCCCGGCAGCCAAAGTTGTACAGCCCTGCTCCCCCTTTTTTGCTTGGATAACTCTGCAAAACGCCTCTTAACCCCTGCATTTCACCACTAATAAAAACTAAACCGTATTCAGTCTCCCAAGTCGTAGATTTGTGTTTGCCACAATAGGTTTAACAAAGTTTGCCGATAAGGAATATGATAAATAGCCGATTCTAGTTGCCGGGGAATTCATTCAACAATAGCTATTAAACACATGAAAAAGAAAATATCCACTTATTGGATCTGTCAACTGGGAGGGTGGGGAACCAATATTGCCATCTCCTCCTTTTATTATTTTAACCTTTCGGTTCGTAAGATCGATCATTTTTTTCTGCTGATCAGCATTGGTGTACTATTAGGGATTTTCTTTACACACATCATGCGCATGGTTATAAAAGGATGCCGTTTTTTGGAAAAACCCATCAATAAACAGGTCCTTTATTTTATCCTTATTACCATTGCATTCGCGATCCTATATGCTTGTGCAGACATCGGATTAGAAAAAACATTCAACCTCCGTGAGCATAAACAGCCTGAAATTTCTTTGCTCAATGAAATTACCCGAAATGCCCTCAACAATTTTTTCGTTTTATTCATTTGGAATTTACTGTACTACATTTTCCATTATGTAGAAAGAACCCGAAAGCAAGAATTTGACACGTTAAAACTACAATCACTCGTAAAAGAGCTAGAACTTAAAACCATTAAATCACATATTAACCCTCACTTTATTTTCAATGCACTGAACAGCATACGGGCATTGGTAGACGAAAACCCTTCAAGAGCAAGAACTGCTATTACAGAATTAAGCAATATTTTACGCAGCAGTATGCAAACCGAAAAATTGGAAACCGTTCCCCTAGAAAGGGAATTAAATACTGTAAGAGATTATCTTGCGCTTGAAAAAATGCGGTTTGAAGAACGGCTCTCCATTGAACTAGATATTAATGAAGATACCCTACAGCAACCTATTCCCCCAATGATGTTGCAAACACTGGTAGAAAATGCCATCAAACATGGTATCAGTAAAAAAGTAAATGGTGGCACCATTCGAGTAATTTCTGAATTTGCAAACAATCAACATAAATTGGTAGTACAAAATAGCGGCCAACTAGGAGACTTTTCTAAAGAAAATGGATTTGGATTAAGAAGCACCGAGGATAGGTTAAATTTGCTATACCAGGGCAAGGCAAGCTTTGCAATAAAAAATATGGATAATGAAATGGTGGAGTCCAGAATAACCATGCCAATTGCTTCGCTTCACTGATTTTAACTGTCGGTTTTATACATAAATTATGCAATAAATTTTACTCATGCAAAAAGCAATCATAATAGACGACGAAAGATTAGCAAGAAATGAATTAAAAAAGCTGCTCCTCGAATTCCCGGAAATTGAAGTGATTGACGAAGCTGCCAATGCCACCGAAGGCATTGAAAAAATAGAAACGCTAAACCCAGACCTTATTTTTTTGGATATCCAAATGCCCGGAAAGACTGGATTTGATATGCTACAAGAATTAGACAGAGCGCCCCATGTAATTTTTACTACTGCCTATGATGAATACGCATTAAAAGCATTTGAAGTGAATGCATTGGATTATCTCATGAAACCCATTGAGCCAAAAAGGCTTGCAGATGCATTGCAAAAATTACAACAGGCAGAAGAAAAAGAACTTGCGAATCAGCAAGCATTTAACAGAGGTTTGCTTACCGAAAATGACCAAGTATTTGTAAAAGATGGTGAACGATGCTGGTTCGTGAAACTCTCCGAAGTGCGTTTATTCGAAAGCGTTGGTAATTATGCAAAAGTGTTTTTTGCCGGCAACAAACCGCTGATTTTAAAATCCTTGAATGCGTTGGAAGAAAGACTCGATGAAAAAACATTTTTCAGGGCCAATAGAAAACACATTGTTAATTTACGAATGATTGAAAAAATTGAACCTTACTTTAACGGAGGTTTATTACTTGACCTGCAAGGGGGCGAAAAGGTGGAAGTCAGTCGAAGGCAGGCTGTTAAATTTAAAGAAATGATGAGCCTTTAATAATGAATTGATTATTAAATACAAATAATGAAGAACATATTACTAACAATTACGGCAGGCTTTATCAGCCTATATTCTTTTTCACAGCAGATAGATAAAATAATAAATACAGCGGAGGTGGAAAGAATTGAAAAAATACTTTCTGCGGATGACATGCAGGGTCGCAGAACATTTACGCCTGGGATTGATAGGGCGGCCGATTTTATTGAAACAGAATTTGCCAAAAATAAATTGAAATATTTTAGCGAGGCAAAATCCTATTCTCAAGACATTGTCATGACTAGGATCAAGCCAATGGAAATAACAGGTATGATGGACAATGATTCATTGAATACCAACAATGTTGCAGTCAAAAGTTCATCTGCTGAGATCAACATTCATTCGCTGGCTGATTTTGAAATAGTGAGGGTGAAAAAAGAGGATGATCTCTATAAAACGGTTTTCCCTTTATTTGACCAGGAAAAGAATGTATTGATACTGCTAGATACCGCTCATGCCAAAAGATTTAAGAGCATACAACAGTTTGCAACAAACGCTCATTTTCAATCCGCCTTTTCAAAGTTGATTATACTAACCCCCCATCTTAATCCCTCTTCAATTAAGCTTCACATTAGTAACCAGGTTACCGAGCAAAAGCTAAAAAATATAGTGGGGGTTCTACCCGGCAAAAGCAAAAAAGATGAGTACGTGATATTTAGCGGGCATTATGATCACCTAGGGATTGGTAAACCCAATAAAGACCAGGATAGCATTTTTAATGGCGCCAATGATGATGCTGCGGGAACAGCGGCTGTGATAATGCTAAGTAAATATTTCAGCCGGCTAAAAGAAAAGAACGAACGTACCATCATTTTTGTGGCCTTTACCGGGGAGGAAGTAGGTGGCTTTGGCAGCCGTTATTTCAGCAAACAGTTAAACCCTGAAAAAATAGTGGCAATGTTTAATATTGAAATGATCGGCACCGAAAGTAAGTGGGGTGCAGGCAGCGCCTACATTACAGGATTCGATAAAACGGATATGGGAAAAATACTCCAGTCCAACCTAGCGGATTCTAAATTCAAATTTGAACCCGATCCGTATCCTAAGCAAAATCTATTTTACCGAAGCGACAATGCCACATTGGCTGCACTTGGAGTTCCTGCTCATACGATTTCTACCTCAAAAATGGACACAGAAAAATTCTACCATACGGTGGATGATGAAATAGAAACTTTGGACATGAATAATATGACCGAAATTATTAAAGCCATTGCCATCAGCAGTAAATCAATTGTTAGTGGAAAGGATACGCCAACAAGGGTGGGGAAAGAAAAATAGTTTATCCTATTGAAATTTTAAAGCCTACAGGAAAAGGCAAATCTGAAAATTATACTAAAGCCGGAACACTATGTACTGCTGCTGCCATTTCCATTATCAGCGAGCTATCTTTTTCAATGGCATTTCCCACTACTACTACATCTGCGCCCGCTTTACAATTGAGGTATGCTTTCTCCGGATCCACTATTCCTCCCCCAACAATTAAGGGCACAGAGATGGATTGAGCCACTTTTTCTATCATGCTTTCGGTAATGGCGATTTTGGCCCCACTTCCTGCATCCATATAGATCAATTTCATTCCCAGCATTTCACCAGCCATAGCGGTACACACCGCGATTTCATTTTTATCCGCCGGCAAAGGACTCGCATTGGAAATATATGAAACTGTTGTGGGAGCACCGCCATCCACCACCATATAGCCCGTAGACATTATTTCCAATCCGCTTTTCTTAACCATAGGTGCGGATACCACATGCTGACCAATCAATAGTTCTGCATTTCGTCCGCTGATTAACGATAGATATAATAAAGCATCTGCATGTTTACTTACCTGCGAAGGACTTCCAGGAAATAAAATAGTGGGTATGGCGCAACTTCTTTTAATCAGTTGAAGACAATTATCCAAGTAATTTGAAACAACCAAGCTTCCTCCCACTAAAAAATAATCAACTTTGGCAGAAACCGACAATTGAATCAGCTGCTCCATACTTTGATCATTCACCTTGTCGGGGTCAATCAATACTGCAAATGATTTTTTGCCTGTACGCTTTCGATCCGTTAATGAATGGTATATCCCTTTTGACATCAATTTTAGATTGGTTTTTACAAAAATCCTGTTTTTATTTGGCTTACAAAAATAAAGATAACAAATGAAAGGCTTTAGTAACCACCCTTTCTATAAATAAAGTAAATTTGAGTATGGATATTGCGGGAGAAATAAAATTTAATACTGCCCGAAGTGGAGGAAAAGGGGGGCAAAATGTAAATAAAGTGGAGACAATGGTAGAGGGATATTGGAATATTACAGCCTCTAAACTGTTTAATGACGACCAAAAAGGGCTTATAAATGACAAATTAGCCAATAAAATCACCCAACAGGGGTTTTTACTGGTGAAAAGCCAAACCGAAAGATCACAACTCGCCAATAAGCTGGAGGTAATTCGAAAAATGAACCAATTGGTAAAAAAGGCCCTGCTAGTCCCCAAAAAAAGGAGACCCACCAAACCAGGGAAAGCAGCCAAAGAAAAAAGAATCGGTACCAAAAAAAAATGGGGGGAAATAAAGCAAACCCGAATGAAAATTAAACCCTAGTCATAAAACAAAACAGATTGAGCGAATAATTATTCCATTTAAATCCGCTTTACTTGCAAAAGATAAAACAGCCTAGCCATGAAAATATTTTACGGTACTCTTTTTGTTTTTTTAAACTGCTTATTAATAAGCAGCTGTAAAAAAACAAGTACACCCAAAACAGGCAGCATTCGAATAAACTTCCGCAATATGGTGGGTGCCAGGCCAATATTACTTGATGGAACCAATTTCACCAATTCCTTTGGCGAAACATATTCAATCACCCAGTTCAAGTATTATATTAGCGATATTCGATTAATCACAAGCGCTAGCTCAGTAAGTGAAGCAGAAAGTTATCATCTAGTAGACCAAAGTCTGCCCGCTAGCTTGTCATTTGAATTTACTGCAGAAGAGAATACTATTTTAGGACTCCAATTTCTACTAGGGGTAGATAGCCTAAGGAACGTAAGTGGTGCCCAGACAGGTGCATTGGACCCGCTTAACGGAATGTTTTGGACCTGGAATAGTGGTTATGTAATGGCTAAAATGGAAGGCTCATCTCCACAATCGAATCAGGTAGCAAATAAAATCGCCTACCATATTGGAGGTTTTTCAGGAGCCGATGCTGTTTTAAAAACAATTGCACTTCCTTTTCCAGCTGGAAAAAAATTAGTCATCCTGCAAGGGAAAATTAGCGAAATTACGGTGGAAGCGGATTATAACCAATGGTGGCAAAACCCCCATAATATAAAAATTGCCGACCTCCCAGTATGTACCACACCTGGCGAATTGGCAAGAAAAATTTCTGAAAACTACCGTAACATGTTTTCTATTAAGGAAATTGTAAATAATTAATAAAAACATTGAAATTTAAAATTCTCATATCAATCTTTTTTATACTCGGGGCCATTACCGTCCTTGTAGATGCGTGTAAAAAAAATGACCCTACAACTATTTCTTCCGGATATCATCCCACTTATTTGTCTTTCAAAATACCGGCAGGATGGCCACAGCCACCGACCGATATTTTTAAAACTAACCCACTCACAGAAGAAGGCTTTCAACTTGGAAAGAAATTATTTTATGACGGTCGCTTAAGCAAGGATGGCAATTTTCCCTGTGCAAGCTGCCACCAGCAGTTTGCAGCATTTGCCACCTATGATCACCAGTTTAGCCATGGATTCAATAATAGTTTTACATTTCGCAATGCACCCGCACTTTTTAATCTGGCATGGATGAAGGAAATGCACTGGGATGGTGGCATTAATCATATTGAAGTTCAACCCCTTGCCCCTATTACCAACATCAAGGAGATGGCGGAAAATATTGGTGATGTACTAAAGAAATTATCTACCGATAGAGTTTACCCCCGAATGTTTGCTGCTGCATTTGGCGATACGGCCATCAATAGCCAACGGATGTTAAAGGCCTTAGCGCAATTTATGGGTAGCATACAATCCTTTAACAGTAAGTACGATCAAGTGAAAAAAGGCGAAGCCAGTTTCACAATTGCTGAACAAAATGGGTACGCTACCTTTCAAGCTAAATGCAATGCATGCCACACCGAGCCACTTTTTACCGATAATTCTTTCCGCAACAACGGACTTTCATTCGATCCATTTTTAAAAGATATGGGGCGCATGCACATCACCGGTAAAGCAGCCGATTCACTAGTCTTCAAAGTTCCGAGCCTAAGAAATATTCAATACACTGGCCCCTATATGCATGACGGCAGAATTTTCTCACTTACTCAAGTAGTGGCACATTACCAAACAGGAATCGAAACCAGTCAGCCAACCCTTGATCCGTTATTAAAAAACAGACTCTCCATCACCAACCAAGAAAAAGTAGATTTGGTTGAATTTTTACAAACGCTCACCGATCAGGTACTATTGCACGATACCCGGTTTGAACAACCCAATTAAAATAGCCCTAAGAAAACCAGAACGTATACTGCACATAGTTAGTAAGCCAACTAGAAAGGAAGCCCTCTTTAAACAGTCGCTTTTTACGATTCAAAAGATTGCTGGCAAAATCAACCCAATATTAAAAATTATACAAGTAAATTTGTTGACAAACATTTTTAATTGAGCAGTATCAAGAAATTAGCTGGACAAACTTTATGGTACGGATTACCTACTATCGGAAGCAGGTTCCTCGGCTACATACTTAATTTTTCACTTAGCTTTATATATCAGGCTGCTGACACGGCCGATCTTACCCAGATCTATGCCATCGTGCCTTTTGTAAATATTCTTTTTACCTATGGAGTAGAAACCAGTTATTTCAGGTTTTCACAGCAGATGGATAAGGATCGGCTATACAATACGCTGAATGTTTCCATCCTTAGCTCCACCATTTTATTTTCAGCAATTTTATTGTTATTTAGTCAATCATTGGCAACTGCTACCTTAATGCCTGCGCATCCCGAATATTTTGTATGGCTCACTGGGATTATTTTTTTAGATACCCTTGCCACTTTGCCCTTCGCCAAACTCAGACAGGAAGGAAGACCCAGAAAATATGCTTTTGTAAGAGTAGCAGGTATTGTAGTGAATGTATTAGTGGTAGTATTTTTTATTGGTGTATGCCCTCAGATAGAGAATAAAAATCCGGATAGCCTGTTGCTATTTTTCTACGACCCTTCTATCGGAATCGGATATTACCTCATTGGAAACTTGGTGGGCAGTGCCACTACCTTTTTATTATTATGGAAAGAATGGCGAAGTTGTAGATTTAGCTTTGATAGTAAACTATGGAAAGAGGTAATGAAATATGCTTACCCATTGGTAATTGTAGGACTGGGAGGGATGGTGAATGAAATGATTAGTCGCCTTGTATATCAACATGTGGTAAACCTTCCAGCCGAAGAGGCTAAAAGACAGTTGGGCATATTTGCTGCCAATTACCGACTTGCGGTTTTGATTACTATTTTTATTCAGATGTTCCGCATGGCAGCAGAGCCGTTTTTCTTTAATCAAGCAAAAGAGGAAAATGCAAAAAAAACGTACGCAAGGGTGATGAAATTTTTTGTGATTGCCTGTTGTTGTATGTTTTTGGGAATCGGCCTTTTTTTAGATGTGTTTGAAAAAATATTAACCCTAAAATTTAAGGAGTACGGAGAAGGAATTCATATCGTGCCTATATTGGCAATGGGAAGTGTTTTTTTGGGAATATATTACAACCTTTCCATCTGGTATAAACTCACCAACCGAAATTTATATGGGGCAGGCATCACCATTGCGGGAGCCATCGTTACGGTGCTGCTCAATATCTGGTGGATCCCCTATTTCGGTTATACCGGAAGCGCCTGGGCTACTTTCAGTTGCTATGGTTTCATGATGGTAACCTCTTATTTATTTGGACAGAAAATGTATCCTATTCCGTATGCCAAAAAGAAATTAATTTCCTATTTGGTTCTTACTACGCTGATATTTTTTCTGCATAAGGGGCTGGGACTATTGAGTGGGAATATTTATTTTTCAATTACCACTGCCTTCCTTTTATTGATGGCATTTCTATACTTTGTAGCCAACATAGAAAGGAAAGAATTTCAACAATTGCCTGTTATTGGAAAGTTTTTTGGCGCGCCTCCTATTAGCAATTGAAATTTTCCAGAATTTAAGTAAAGATTCAAAGCTATCGATAGAGCTGAAATACATTTTCCGATTACTACAATCAATTATTTTATATTTCCTTCATTGACCTCTATTCATCTAATAATTCTTTAGCCTCCTTATTTGGCTTTGCATATTCATATCTTCCAACCGGTTCTGTTGAATAATACCCATCCATCCCCAATGAAGTGATTGATTTTGCCTTGTGTGCATCGATAAAACCATCCTGCTTTACCAAGCCCTCCTCCAAAAAAACATGGGTAATGGCACCTATTACCAAGAAAGTCCGATTATGGGTAATAGGGACAATTTCAACCAACTGCAACCCGTACTTAATGGCGCTTTCGGCTACGAAAGGGGCCTTGCAATTTTCAAGAAAAATTGGGGTTAACCCTGTGGCCGTAAATTCATTCTGATCTGCCGGATATTTAGCACTAGTTTGGTGGGCAGCTTTTATAAAAGAAGGCTGAATGTGATTGATGGTGTATTCACCCGTAAGCTCAATGTTGTGAAGCGTATGCGGTGCTGCTTCAATAGGCCGATTAATAAAACCGATCAATGCAGGGTCGGCTCCTAGGTGAACAATATTGCTAAAAATAGCCAAATTGGGCTGCCCCTTTTCATTCACCGTACCCAATAAAGAAACGGGTTTAAAACCCTGTAAACTATTGATAAAATTGGCCCGGTAAAACCGGTCCCATTCCTTTATTTCATTGATCGAAAAATAGTGCATATTAGCCCAGTACTTTTAAAAGAAAAAAGTGTTGCTATCATTTAATCTTTATCATCTTCCTTATCTATCACCTTGATAAATGCAGCTCTTCTAGGTGCGGGCATTACTGAATGCAAGCCCTTCACCCCTTTCCAAATCACTTCACTGAACTCATTGTCTGGTACCCGATCTTCCTTTGAAAGATCAAATTTTGCCGACCGTTCAGACAATTCATTCCATACTACATTCTTATCCTCCAAATTAATATTGGAAGGAATTGCATCGTAGGTTTTAAAATTAGGGGTAGCCGTAAAGCTGCGCCACAAAGGAGTTGCTCCTGCATCATACTGACTCATGGGAGCCACACCTAAAATAAGTTCCATGGTTCTAACAACACCGGAAGTAGTATAAGGTGTATGATCAATAAAATTTCTTTTAACATAAGGTCCTACCACATAGACAGGACTTCGGTGTGCATCGACATGATCTGGCCCATTTTGTGCATCATCTTCCAAAATAAAAACCACACTTTCTTTCCATACCGGGCTCTTACTTAAATAGTCAATGAACATACCAACTGCCAGATCATTATCCGCAGTATGGGCAAAAGGTGTTGGGCGGCCAATAGTCATTCCTTCTGTATGATCGTTGATTAACCGTAAAGTATTCATTTGTGGCAAAGCATTGACGGATACCAATGAGTCAAAATCTCTTTTCCATTGATTTACCCTAGTGGTATCTCTCACCGTTTGATCCCAACTAGTATAAAAGGTACAAAAATGATTTTCTAACACCGGGATATTCGCTTTGTAATCATCTGCAAATTCACCATAGGTTCGGTAACTAACACCTGCTTTTTTACAAGCCCCCCAAATAAAATCTCCTTTGTTATTGGCGATTTTCCTTGTGCCTTCTGCATCATATTCACCACCACGACCACCATAACTAGATACCCAATTTTTTTCCAAATAGTCAGTTGCATAGGCACCCAAACTCCAGTTGTGCCCATCAGCACTTACTTCTCCATCAACATAAAAATTATCCAATAGAGCAAAATCCTTCACTAGCTGGTGCTGATTGGGGGTTATTTTTTCACCAAACAAAACCAAAGAGGTATCTCCATTGCCCCCTTTTACATCTCCCAATACCTGGTCATACGTTCTATTTTCTTTTACGATATAAAACACATGTTTGATAGGCGATTTCCCATCCCTTCTTCGAGGAATAGGATTCCCTTCTTCGCCCTGCGCTTCTATTTCTATTTGTTTTGAATAAGGAGCGTTTTTGTATACCTGTTGAGAATATACAGCTAACTGCTCAACTGAAGGAAAATTAATTATGCTCATAGTTCCTTTCATCAATCCGCCAATGTATTGTCCACCATCTTCATCATCTTTCTGGTACTTCACCCTTCGCTTAATAGGATTTGGTCCTTTAGGATTGGCAAAAGAGGTAAAGCCTTTACCATTGGTTACCCATATTTTTTTTCCAATAACTTTTACACAGGTAGGATACCAACCCACCGGTATAAATCCATTGGATTTACTAAAACCCGGTTTACTCACATCAAATACTGCCAAGCAATTATTATCGGCATTGGCAATAAACAAAGTTTTCTCATCCCCACTTAATGCCGCCCCATTGGTAGTGCTGCCCGGAGGTGCGTCCGGATAAAGAGAGGAGATAAGGGTTTCCATTACCTTATTTTGTTTTGTATCAATCACCGACACAGAATTGTCATTGGCATTGGTAACATACAATAGTGAACCACTTTTATTTAGACACAATTCATTGGGATTATCACCTACCGGTATCTCACCACTAATTTTCATTTGCTTTGTGTCAAATAAAACTACTTGATCGCATCCCCAGCAACTAATATACAAAGTGTTTTTATCGGGAGATAACAAACAAGTATACGCTTCACCCTGCAAAGGATAAATTCCCTTTATTTGTTTTGTTACCAGGTCAAAAATATACAAGGAATTATTGTCTTTGGTAACTACATACAACAGGTTTCTCGCATCATCTATCTCAATCCCTGCGGGAGAAATTTTATTCGGCCATTTTTTACCAAGCGTAAAACTATCCACCACAGCCAGCTTTTTATTGTTGATCGAATACTTCCATATACAATTATCATTGCCCCCTGCTGCAAATAAATATTTTTCATCGGCGCTGAACTTTAGACCTAACCAGCTCTTTGCAATAACAACCTGGTCAATAACTTTTTGAGTAGCTACGTCAATCAACTGAAGACTCTGTTTGCTCTGGCCATTATTGGTAACTGCCAACATTTTTTTGGAGGCACTCACTGCAATGTTTAAAGGCAGATCTCCTAAAGACAAGCTTTTGCCTGCAGGTGAAAGCTTCCATCCATTTGGAAGAGCAATCTGCTTTTGAGAAAAGGCTTGAATTGAAAGATTGAAAATAATAAAGCTGAGGAATATTTCCTTTTTCATGATAGTGAAATTATTTTACTAAAGATACAAATAGCTTAATGAATATCGCTAATTATTGGTATTAATTAAATACTATGAAATGACCCGAAACGATCTGCGAATGGCAAATTAAATTAATTCCATTGACTTACCATTCGAAGCTTACTAAAGATGGTGCTTTCTGGAGTTCAACACTTATATAAACTAAAAATAAAAAGTGTTATAGTTTCAAAAAAAAACAGTCCCTTTGTACCCTAAAATAAATAAAATGGCCTTATTATTTGAACCGATTACTATCCGAAATATTACCCTTAAAAATAGAATAGTAGTATCGCCGATGTGCGAATACTGCAGTGAAGATGGTTTTGCCAACGACTGGCACCTAGTACATTTAGGAGGACGTGCAGTAGGCGGTGCAGGATTGGTTATCATGGAAGCTACTGCGGTTTCTCCGGAAGGAAGGATAACAGCCGGTGACCTTGGCTTATGGAAAGAGGAACAAGTAAGCTTTTTACAGCGGATTGTTCAATTTATTGAATCACAAAATGCAGTTCCGGGAATACAACTGGCACATGCCGGAAGAAAAGGAAGTCACCACAAGCCTTGGAATGGTGGTGAAGCATTAAATTCGGAATCGGGAGCCTGGCAAACCCTTGCCCCTAGCGCAATTGCTTTTTCCAAAGACGGCCCCTTACCCAAGGAGATGGATGCCGCAGATATTCAACGTTTCATCACGGATTATACCCATGCTGTCGAAAGGGCTATCAGGGCTGGCTTTAAAGTAATTGAAATCCACGCTGCACATGGTTATTTACTCAATGAATTTTTATCTCCCCTCAGTAACCATCGATCGGACGAATATGGCGGATCCTTTGAAAATAGAATCCGTTTACTAGTAGAAATTACAAAAGTTACCCGAAAAGTGATGGGCGAAGCACTGCCTTTATTTGTGCGGATATCCGTTACCGATTGGGTGACAGGCGGTTTTACCGAAGCGGATTCTGTACAATTGGCCATTATTTTAAAAAGTCATGGTGCCGACCTGATAGATTGTTCTTCGGGAGGTAATTCTACTGAACAAAAAATACCCGTGGGGCCATTGTACCAGGTTCCTTTTGCAGAAAAAATAAAGAAAGAAGCTGCGATATTAACAGGTGCAGTAGGCATGATCACCACTGCTCAGCAAGCAGAACAAATACTGGTGGACCAAAAAGCTGACTTGGTTTTATTAGGACGCCTTTTACTAAGAGATCCTTACTTCCCACTACAAGCAGCAAAAGAACTAGGTGCCGAAGTAGTATGGCCGGTGCAATATGAGCGAGGAAAATGAACGGATAATGGATAGTGGATAACTGATAATGGGTAACGGATAACTGAAAGTTGTTTATCTTACTCCATCTTACTCCATCTTGCTCAGTAATTGCAAATTCATTCATTCATTTTTTTGTATAGCCCCTTTTTTGAAGTAAGCACCATAAGGTAACAACATACTGTATTTAAAAAACTATCAATTTTCAGTTATCAGTTTTCAGTTAATCAATTATCAGTTATCCATTATCAGTTATCAGTTTTCAGTTAACTGGTTCCAATCAAATCTGCAATCAGGGATGTCCAGCCGGTTTGATGACTTGCTCCCAATCCGCTTCCTGAGTCACCGTGAAAATACTCGTAAAATAAAACCAGCTCTTCATTGCCTGGTTTTTTATAGAACCAGTTGTAATTGCCATTTAATTTTCTGTCGCCCTTGTCATCTATTGCCAAAAGGCTTACGACCCTTTCTGTCAAGACTTTTGACACTTCCACCAGATTTAAAAAGATGCCTGAACCTACCGGACATTCTACGGTAAGTTTATCTCCATAAAATTCTCCATATTTACGAATAGAACGGATAATTAAATAATTGATAGGAATCCATACTGGTCCACGCCAGTTGCTATTGCCACCAAAAAGATTGCTGGTAGAATCGCCCGGATCATATTGAATTTCATACCTGGTTCCATCAATGGTAACTGAATAAGGATTGGCTTCATGATATTTTGACAATGCCCTGATACCCCCACCAGATAAAAACTCATCCTCACTAAGCAACCGATGTAATAAATGAATCAATCGATCTTTTTTAACCAAGGATATCAATATGCCTTCGCCATCACTATGTTCTTCATTGGGCCAGAAGCGATTGTTCTTTGCACGGTAATTTTCAAACCACTCAATTCTTTTTTTAAAATCCGGAAGCCTTTTGAAGATCTCCATATCCATGATACTTACTGCAAACAAACTGGTTAACCCTACAATGCTTTGTATACGCATTGGAATAGGATCGGCTCCATCAATTCTCAAAGAATCATAATAAAATTTATCTTCCTCATTCCATAAACTATGGCTATTGAGTGCTTCAGATATCAATACAAAATGTTCAAAAAATTTAGTAGCCGTATCTTCAAAAGCGATATCATGCTGGGCAATCTCTAACGCCATATCCATCATATTGAGTGCATACATACCCATCCAACTAGTTCCATCAGCCTGCTCGAGTTGCATCTGAGCCGATAGATTATGGCTGCGGTTAAATACACCAATATTATCCAATCCTAAAAAACCGCCTTCAAAAATATTGTTGCCATTTCGGTCTTTTCGATTAATCCACCAGGTAAAATTAATCAGCAGTTTTTGGAAAATTCTTTTCAAAAAAACAATATCCCCATTGCCTGTATTCTCCTTTTCTATCCGGTATACTTCCAATGCCGCCCATGCCTGCACCGGAGGATTGACATCACTAAAATTCCACTCATAAGCCGGCAATTGACCATCCGGTTTCATATACCACTCGCGCATGATAAGCAGCAACTGGTTCTTAGCAAATTCGGGGTCTACCATTACCAAGGAGATACAATGAAAAGCGAGATCCCATGCCGCATACCAAGGATATTCCCACTTATCGGGCATGGAAATGATATCTTGGTTTTTCAAATGAGTCCAATCATTGTTTCGACCTCGGAGTTTGCCATCATTTACAGGTGTAATACCATCGCTGGTGTTGAGCCAATGCTCCACATCATAATGATAATATTGTTTACTCCACAATACACCCGCCAATGCTTTGCGCTGGATATTTTTCAAATCAGTGGATATATTCGTAGGAAGTATTTTTTGATAAAAATCATTTGCCTCCTGCTTACGGGTAGCAAATATTTTTTCAAAGCCTTGGTTAAATGGTCTGTCTTCTAACTTGTTGGTAAGCCTACAATAAATAGTTTTGGTTTCACCACCCTTCACTTTTAATTGATACATGGGTGAAAATTTTGTGCCCGACTTTCTATTGTGTAATTTTCTGCGATTAGTACCCTGAATAACTGCATCATGAAAAGCATCTTTTACAAAAGGCATTTCATTCTCTGATCCGTTTACTTTATTAAGATTTGTTTCGTTGTCCGTAAACAAGGAGTAATCCGGATGCTGAAAATAAAAATAATAGTCCCCCAAGCGCTGGTGATTAACCTTTACGGATGTTTTATTTAAATAGGTGATAGAAGGCTTGGGGTCATCTGGATTGTTGCCCCAGCGATTATAAAACCAAAGAGTAGGCAATACCGTTATAGGAGCTGGCTTATCATATCGATTGGTAATATCGATTTTGATATATATATCCTGTGAATCTTGTTTGGCGTAAGTAATATTTACATCAAAATATTCATCCTGATCAAATATCCCGGTATCAAGGATTTCATATTCAGGCTCCTGCATGGACCGATAGCGGTTCGTATTTTTTAGGTCATCATAAGGAAATTCTCTCTGAGGATATTTATACAAATATTCCATATAATAATGGCTTGGAATATTATCTTGATAATAATACAATTCCTTTACATCTTCGCCATGATTGCCCTCATAATTTCCAAGGCCAAACAAACGTTCCTTCAGTATTCGATCCTTTCCATTCCAAAATGAAAGCGCAAAACAAAGATTTTGAAAATAATCAGAGATACCTGCAATACCATCTTCTCCCCATCGGTAAGTTCTGAAATGCGATTGGTCAAAAGGTAAATAACCCCAGGCATCGCCATAATGGCCATAATCTTCTCTCACGGTTCCCCATTGTCTTTCGCTTAAATAGGGGCCCCATTGTTCCAAGGGAATCGGCTTTGTAGCATTATCGGCTAAACGTTGATGTTCTGCAGTCATGATATTTTTTATATAAAAATGCCTTTTTTGTACCGAAGGGTTTTCAATACAAAAAATGACGGGTTCATGGCAAGCAAAACGATTTTTAACTTAAATGGCTGTAAAAATACAGTTTTTAAAAATGAGAGCCGCCAAGGAAACAAAAAACCCATCATAAGGTACCGGAAAATAACGCCTATTCGAAAGTTTTGTTGTGGAAGGGAAATAAATGACCCGCAAAATAATTCAGCCAATTTTTGTATCTTTTATATCCGCAAATTGACCATTGGGTATTTCTGATACAAACAGCCCTCTTCGGCTAGGAAAAAATTTCCGCTGATTTTCGCTGTTACGCCCGCAGATGAGCGCAGATTTTTAAATACATATATTACTAGGGAGCTGCTATCCCTATCCGTTCGATATTGTATTCAAATGAAACAATCGCCGATTCCCTATTCAAAAAAAACCGAAATTGCCTCTATGAAAAAATATATTCTCTTTTCAATCAGCTTATTAATAGTGTCAATCATCGCAGCACAAAATAAACCTGCCTACATTTTGTTCAATGCAAGTGGAAAAAAAATTTCCTATAAAAAAATGATCCGGGGCCTGGTAAAAAAAGACATTGTTTTGATCGGTGAATTCCATAACAATCCTATCAGTCACTGGATGGAACTGGAGATAACTAAAGACTGTAAAAAACAAAGAAGCCTAGTGCTTGGTGCAGAAATGTTTGAACAGGATAATCAATCTGCATTGAACCTTTATCTACAAGGAAAAATTACCAGCAAGGGATTAGATTCCATGGCCCGACTCTGGAAAAATCACTCCACCGACTATTCGCCCTTGGTAGATTTTGCCAAAGAAAACAACATCGTATTTGCCGCTACCAATATTCCCCGAAAGTATGCTTCCCTCGTTTCGAAAGCAGGATTGGAAGCACTGGATTCACTCCCTGCAGAAGAAAAAAAATGGATGGCCCCTTTACCCATTTCCTATGACCCCAATCTACCTGGATATAAAAATATGATGACCATGATGGCTGGGCATGGCACTGCGAATATGCCCAAAGCACAAGCTGTAAAAGATGCTACCATGGCCTATTTTATCTTGCAAAATCTTGTTCCTGGCAGTTTATTTATTCATTACAATGGTAGTTACCACTCCGACAATCATGATGGAATTATGTGGCACCTGCAACAACGAAGGCATGAACTAGCGATTGCTACCATTACCACTGTTTCGCAAAATAATCTCAAGCATTTATTAAAAGAAAATAAAAATAAAGCAGATTTTATCATCTGTGTAGACGAAGATATGACAGCGACCTATTAATAGGCAGCAGTAAGTAAAACGAAAGCGGCGATTTTTTTTTAAATAAAAAAGTACAGCAACTGCTGTACTTTTTTATTTAATTTATCTACTTAAATAGTAGGCGTATTTAATTGCGCTAAAGACTGATTGATCTCTTCCTGAGATACTTCAAAATCAACTAATTTTCCACTTAAAAATTGCTCGTAAGAACCTAAGTCGAAATGACCATGGCCACATAGGTTAAACAAGATTGTTTTTGAAACACCCTCTGCATCGGCCTGTTTGGACTGTCGAATTACTTCAGCAATTGCATGGGTAGCCTCAGGTGCAGGTATAATCGCTTCTGTCCTAGAAAACAGAATGCCTGCT
>JBIKOV010000163.1:0-7386 GCA_044357815.1 Ferruginibacter sp.
TGAACCCCGTCAGCGGTTGTAAACCCTGACGGCGGTTGGATGAATACGGCAACAAGCGATTGAATAGTCAATGTTACGGCCAGCTTGTTGCTTCTAAACTAGTATGCTAATTCATCCAGCACACTATGAGTTATCAATTATCCATTTTTCAGTGCTCTGTTAAATTCACACCCTTCGCCTCCGCAGCCGGCGGGGCTGCGTAACTGCAACGCCGCTGCTTTTGCTTCTTTTTAAAAATTTGCTGCGCCGTTTTTAAAATTCCGCCTCCGGCGGAACCGAATCAAAAGAGGCGGCTTATGCAGTTACTGGTTTAAATTTGGACAAAGGGTCAATGACCCAAATCAACATCCAATTTTCTAATGCCGTTGTTGGTCTTATTGACCAACAACCGAAGTTTGCATCATGTTTACCCATTGCTAAAATTATACTACTTCAACGCTTCGCATGTTGGTCAAAAGACCAACATGGGCTTAGATGGTGAATGGTCAATAGTGAATGGTGAAAGTTTGGCCAGCTTGCTGCGGAGTGAACCCCGTCAGTGGTTGTAAACCCTGACGGCGGTTGGATGAATACGGCAACAAGCGATTGAATAGTCAATGTTACTGCCAGCTTGCTGCTTCTAAACGATTATGCTAATTCATCCAGCACACTATCAGTTATCAATTATCCATTTTTCAGTGCTCTTTTAAATTCACACCCTTCGCCTCCGCAGCCGGCGGGGCTGCGTAACTGCAACGCCGCTGCTTTTGCTTCTTTTTAAAAATTTGCTGCGCCATTTTTAAAATTCCGCCTCCGGCGGAACCGAATCAAAAGAGGCGGCTTATGCAGTTACTGGTTTAAATTTGGACAAAGGGTCAATGCCCTAATCAATATCCAATTTTTTAATGCCGTTGTTGGTCTTATTGACCAACAACCGAAGTTTGCATCATGTTTACCCATTGCTAAAATTATACTACTTCAACGCTTCGCATGTTGGTCAAAAGACCAACATGGGCTTAAATTGTGAATTGTGAATTGTGAATTGTGAATGGTGAATGGTGAATGGTGAAAGTCCGGCCAGCTTGCTGCTTCTAAACGATTATGCTAATTCATCCAGCACACTATCAGTTATCAGTTATCAGTTATCAGTTATCAGTTATCCGTTATCAATTATCCGTTATCAATTATCAGTTATCAGTTAATGCTCAAATGTTCTGCTTACTTTTGCAGGAATGTTTAAAATAAAAAAATCATTAGGCCAGCATTTTTTAAAGGATGACATCGTCATTCAGAAAATTATGGATGCGCTTAAGGAAGACTCCTTTTCTAATTTGCTCGAAGTTGGCCCTGGCGGTGGTGCATTGACGAAGCACCTGGTGAAAATCCCAGACATCAATTTTAAGGCGGTAGAACTGGACGACGAAAAAATAGCTTACCTGATTAAAACATACCCTATGTTAAAGGAAAAGATCATTGGGCAAAGTTTTTTGGATATCGATGCGCCTTTTGATGAACCCTTTACCGTGATTGGTAATTTTCCCTATAATATTTCTACCCAAATTTTATTCAAGGTATTGGACTGGAAAGAAAAAGTGCCGGTAGTAATTGGCATGTTTCAGAAAGAGGTTGCACAAAGAGCTGCATCCAAGGAGGGAAGTAAAGTATACGGGGTGTTGAGTGTATTGATACAGGCTTTTTATGAGGTGGAATATTTATTTGATGTAAGCAATCAGTCATTTAATCCGCCTCCCAAAGTGGAGAGCGGAGTGATTCGGCTTAAAAGAAAAACCACCGACCTTACCGTTAAAAGCGAACGCGCATTTAAGGTGTTGGTAAAAACAGCGTTTAACCAGCGAAGAAAGACCTTGCGCAATGCGGTAAAGAGTTTGTTTACCCCCGAGGTGTTGGCAGACGAACTATTTAACAGGAGAGCCGAAACCCTCAGTGTGGAAGAGTTTGCTGCGTTGACATTCAGAATGAGTTGATCTATTGCACAAAGAAATACAGAAACGGTAATTAATTTCCAAAGACTAATAATAGAAGTCCAGAACCGTATTGAAACGGTAGGTTTTGTGGGGCTGAATGCTAACGCCTGCACTAGTATATTTACCCAATAATATTTTACGGTGCCCTAAGGAAGGAACATCTTTGTCAATGAGCAAGGATAAAATAATTTCTAACGGCTCATCATTACCATATTGGCAACATTCTCCCAAAAAATATTTTTTCTTTTGACATTCATCACTGTTTCGATTGTGCCCGATGTATCCAGTGATGCCCGACAGCTTTGCGTGGCAGGCTGCACTTTGATAGCACTTTTCATTGTCTGTTAACAAGGGCAAAGGATCCATTGCCAGCAGCGTTGTTAGAAGTGATTGATAATAATATTGGTCTTTAGTTAACTCTTCTTTGCCCGACAAGGCGGGATATTGAGCCAACACCGTTTTGGCAAACAATACCGGATAAGCCCTCACAAGATTGATGACATAAATCACCGTCTTCTCCTTTTCACTCATATAAGCAACTTTAGCAGCGGTATTGCATAGCCGATATTCAGGCTTATTCCATTCACTGGAATAGGAGGAAAATGGAGAGGCTGGAGCAGATGGTGAAGTGTTTTGTGCAATGGAAATATTTACAATTAGTAAACTGACCAACACCATTACATTTCGCATGAGTAATAAATTTTACTCAATCTACGCAGGGGTAAGTGAAATCTACTCATTCATCCATAAATTAGTATATCATTAACAGGGTTGTATGGGTAGATGTTTTTGAATTCAATCTGAATTGAAAACAATCCCCACCAAAATTAAAGCGCATCAAATCCGGTCAATTGTGAATGGTCAATAGTGAATTGTCTTTTTATTTTATGAAGCTATTATTTTTTATTTAACAATTTGTTTCGGGAGTATAACATTAGGTTGGGCATCATGGTTATATTGTCTCTAAAATCTTTGTCACAAAGGGTTTCGTAATTTTAAAAGCTTTTTTAGAGTCAGCAAAGGGCGATAATATTCGTTTGCAACTGTTTTTCGTTCGACTTAATTTTACATCATCAACAGCAATTATTGAATGTTGTTGGTCGTATCAAATTACTGAGTAGTGGTCATCGATTTATTTCAACCTACTACAGCAAACGCTTAGCAGCGTATTAACAGTTGCCTTCTGTATAAAAATTCACCACAACGTTTGCGCTTTTACCGAGTTTGGCTATATGATAAAATTTTAAAGCGCTGGAAGCTGCAGCATCCAGACAAGCACAACAATTATTTAACATTAAAAATTAATCAACATGAAAAAGTTAACAACCATTTTAGTAGCCCTTGCAGCAATCTTAGTATTATCCAATAGCGTCAATGCGCAGGCTTTACAAGCAAGTTTTTCAGTAAATGAACAAGCGCCATTTGCAGTTAAATACTTGGGTAACGACGAAAAGTACCTAACCTTTCGGATAGCTGTAGCACCTACAGTTGCGAAAAGGTCAATACTTGTCATCTCTGATAAGAGCGAAGGTGAAATTTATGTAACCGGTCTCAACAGCAGTTTCGCGTATAAAACCATTAAAATTGAAAAGAGAGAAGGACAGGAATTAAGTTTTAAATTGGTATCAGGAGGAAAAACTTATTCTAAATCATTTTCTGTAAATACCAGTAATGTTGAAACTACTACTGTTTCAGAAAGAGATATTACCAGGTTATAAATTCCGTCGGGGTAACGCTAGTCGTTACCCTACTCCAAGTTATAAATTCTGTCGGGGTAACGCTAGTCGTTACCCTACTCCAGGTTATAAATTCTGTCGGGATAACGCTAGTCGTTACCCCGAACATTATTTTGGAGGAAAGGATACAGGTCATTAACTGAACAAAAATTCAATATCGTTTTCGGTGAGTGCTTTTACAAAACCTTCTTCTTCGCCAATAAGATCTTCGGCTAATTTCTTTTTTCGCTGTTGTAGTTGCATGATTTTTTCTTCTATGGTATCCCTGCATATCATTTTGTAGGCAAACACATTTTTCGTTTGTCCGATACGGTGGGTACGGTCAATGGCTTGTTGCTGAACTGCTGTGTTCCACCAGGGATCGAAAAGAAAAACATAATCTGCTGCGGTCAAATTCAAACCGGCATTGCCCGCTTTCAAACTGATCAGAAAAACCTTTTCAATAGAATCAGGCTGTTGAAAACTGTTTACCAGTTCCTGTCTTTTTGGAATCGGCGTGGAACCATCCAGCCGGCAAAAAGGAATCTGGTGTTTGTTAAAACTTATTTCCAGCAGGTCAAGCATTCCCGTAAACTGCGAGAACACTAAAGCCTTGTGGTTGGGGATAATATTTTTAAGTTCCTCTACCAGGATATCCGTTTTAATGGATGCGTAACAAAAAAGGGCTTCTTCCTTTACCAGTTCGCCGGAATTGCATACCTGCCTTAGTTTCAGCATTCCGTTGATTACACTGAGCTTGCCACTGCTCAGGCCTTTTTCCTTAATATCTAGGAAGATACTGCTGCGTACATTTTCTTTGATGGTGTCGTACGCCATCTTTTGTTCGTTGCCCATTTCACACCATAGGGTACTTTCAATTTTTTCGGGCAGGTCGGTGGCCACTTGTTCTTTGGTACGACGCAGGATAAAGGGAGCCGTTAGTTTTTGTAAGGCCTTTATTTTTTCAGGATCCTGGTCGCGGTCGATGGCATCTGCATATTCTCGCTTAAAAAAGTCGCGACTACCAAACATGCCCGGCAGTAAAAAACTCAATTGAGCATAGAGGTCAAAAGTATTATTCATAACGGGCGTACCGCTGAGTGCGATTCTTGTGGTGGCAGAAAGCTGGTTTACCGCGCGGGTGATTAGGGCAGAAGGATTTTTTATGTTATGACTTTCGTCAATCACTGCAATACCAAAGGGAAGGGCGCTCATTTTGTCAATATCTGCTCGCATAGTGCCATAGGTGGTTATCACAATTTGGTGATTTCCTTCGGCCATATTTTCAAAACTGCGTTGAGGTCCATGGTATACAAAGGTAGAAAGATGGGGTGCAAATTTTGTCAATTCCTGTTGCCAATTGTATAGCAAGCTGGAGGGGCAAATAACCAGTTGTTTTTCTGCAGGATTTTTTTCTAGTTGGTAAGCTAAGAAGCAAATGGTTTGCAATGTTTTTCCCAACCCCATATCATCAGCCAAGCAAGCGCCTGCTCCGGCTTCTGCCAGCAGTACCATCCATTCAAAACCCTTGTGTTGGTAGGGCCTCAGGGCAGCGGCGATTCCTGTTGGTATTGGGTAAGTAATTAAATCGGGCTGCTGCCATTGTTGCCAGCGCAGCCACCAGTCTTTTTTGATTACATCCTTCAATACCTGGCTTTCTTCCGATGATTTATCTTCCGTAAGCGCCATCCATTTTGCGATGGTAATTTCATTTTTCGAAATTTTTCCATGCTTGATCATGGTGCCATATTGCTGCAGCCATTCATCACTCAAAATACCCAGACTGCCATCTTTCAGCAAGATGGCTTTTTGGCCTGCTAACAACATCTTTTGTAGTTCATTGAGTACGACGGTCTCTTTGCCAAAAGAAAGTGTAAGGGTTACCGTAAGTGTATTGTTTTCATTTTCTTTGATGCTTACGGTGGTAATTGCCTTGTGCGGCGAATAGCGGAAATGCTGCAACATATCCATGCCCACCACTTGGATATCTTGTTCCAGTAAAAAGTGATAGGCTTTTAAAAACCATTGTTTTTTTTGCGCATCGGCAAATGATAGGTAATAGTATCCGTTGAGCTGTTTAATGAAATTCGGATGCAGTCCTTCCAGTATTTTTGAAAATTCAAGCTCCGCTGTTTTATTTCTTTGAATCACATACGCCTCGCCGGAGATGGTGATTTCGTGGGTATCTTTAAAGGGGCCTTCTACCAAAAAGCCTTCATAGATCCATTGCGGGGTGAGCACTAAAAACGAGCTGCTAATTTCGCTTAATATCACCCGCCTTACCGGGACTGCATCAATCAAGTTTTGGTGAAACAGGCCGTTGCGGTTTACTGGATAATCTTTTTCTAATCTAGCTAAAATATGTTGTGCCAGTTCCGTTGGCTGTTGCTTATATTGTTGGGGATCATTTGTATCCAACCATTCCAGTGTTTGGTAATCTTTGAATGCCAATATAAAATATTCATTGGCGCTAGACAGTAAAAATTGATAGCGTTTAAATGCTTCGATATCATATTTGCTGCCATTTAAAATAATTTGTCTTTTCACAATCAAAGACCCTCCCTCCTTCACCACTTCAAATTGCAGTTGGGGTTTAAACGAACTAAAAACACAGGTGGCTGTTTTGGCATTGGATGGGTCGATCCAGATTTTGTGGTACCATTTAAAAAGGGGAGCAAAAGGTTTGAGCCTTTCAAATAATCCGTGAAGTTCCCTGAGCAGGGCGGCCTCATAGAATTCTGAATAATTTACTCCAGCTCGACCGGTTTTATATTTCGATCGGATGGCATAATTCCTGACTTCACCATCACCCGCACTAAAAAGCTTAAGCAGTATTTTGGCATCTTTGGGTAAAAGCGGAAAATGGGCATTGATTTCACGGTTGTCGAGGTCAGCCGTTTGAAAACTAGTTCCCGAGGCATTTTTTTGAATATGCAGTGTTTGTAAAATGGAAACATTTTTCAATAACTGTTGCGGCATAAGCAACAGGCCGGTTTTATTTTTATCTGTAATCAACATCATCAATTGTATTCGGCGGCAAACTTAATTAGATAAGATTGGATTTCAATAATTTAATAAAAAAGCGCGCTGGGAAGTGGATAATTGAAAACTGATAACTGATAGTGTGCTGGATGAATAAGCATAATAGTTTAGAAGTAGCAAGCTGGCCGAACTTTCACCATTGGCCAAATCAGTGAATCATCTCAAGCCCATGTTGGTCTTTTGACCAACATGCGAAGTGTTGAAATAGTATAATTTCAGCAATGGGTAAGTGTACCGCAAACTTCGGTTGTTGGTCAATAAGACCAACAACGGCATTAGCTGGCCGAACTTTCACCATTCACTAAATCACCATTGACCAAATCAGAAAATTGGATATTGATTTGGGTCATTGTCCCTTTGTACGAATTAAAATCAGTAATTGCATAAGCCGCCTCTTTTGGTTCGGTTCCGCCGGAGGCGGAATTTTAAAAATGGCGCAGCAAATTTTTAAAAAGGAGCAAAAGCAGCGGCGTTGCAGTTACGCAGCCCGCCTGCTTGGGAGGCGAAGGGTTTGAATTGAAAAGAGGGATGATAAATGGATAATGGATAACGGATAACTGAAATGGTGCTGGATGAATTAGCTTAATAGTTTAGAAGCATCAAGATGGTCGAACCATTTACCATTCAATCACTTGGTAACGTATTCATCCAACCCCCGTCAGGGT
>JBIKOV010000166.1:0-7291 GCA_044357815.1 Ferruginibacter sp.
AAAAGATGTGCTATAACTATCATCACCTATACTAATGGCAATAAAATAATATACATTGCTTATGAAAAAAAACAAATGAGGTACTATTTTGAAAAAGCGGAATAGTATAAATTACTTATGAAAACCTATGCAGACTTTGTAATGAACGATTCAGCTTGTAAAACAGCATTATTGGAATTAATCACCACTGATTCAGTATTAGGCTGGATTTCAAAATACAATTATTTACATAAGCGGATAACAATACAACCCAAAGGATTGCCAACAATAGCAAGGGCACATCGGGGAAGATTTCATTTTGTAAATATTGCCAGGTTTCATGAGGAATATTCCAGGTTATTCAAAATTGCCAACTCAATTACTATGAACTAATACTTACCATAACTCATAACACTAATAATATGAAATTATCAATACTATCCATTTTTTTACTACTGAGTACTACAGTGTTTTCTCAAATACAAAATTCTATAGAAAAATTTAGGATTACCCAATTTATGGAAAATGGCAAGAATGTTACAAAGGAGAATAAGGGACGTCAGCAATATATTATGTTTTTTAAAAATGAGAAAAATGAGTTATGTTTTGAAGTAGGCTCGTTGGTAGCTAATGAAAAATCATACGGTTTGGTATATTTAACCCAACCGAAAGAAGAGATTCAAACAAAAGACAATTGTTTTGCAGAGACAATGAATTTCCGGTGGAAATACCACAACAGCTATGATTCGGCTTGTGGCTATGCCACCAATACCTTCACTAAAATATTTACTGAGCCAACTGTGTCATTCCATTTCATAATGGCTACCCAAGAATTGGATGTATTCGAGTATTCAGGCTATATGGAGACAGCCTCCGAGTATGCTGATGAAACGGCGTTGGCAAAAAGATAAAACCAGTTTATGATAAAAGAAATTTTTGATTGGTGTGTCCACCTACTGGAACGGGGTGCAGAAAGATTTGGCACTAGTTACGTTGCTATTAATGTGTGGCTATTTTGCATTATTGAGCCTATTATATTTTTATGCATGCTAATTTTTTTTATTTATCAAAGGAGGAAAATTAAACGATTAAATATAATGCTGGATGCAAATCATAAATTAATTAATAAATCTAAATTTTAATTGATGCTCAATAAAATAATATTTTACTTGAAAAAATATTTAAACTACTGTACTGATAGATGGTGGATATTGCAATTATTATCCATAATGTTAATAGTTCTTTCTATTATATTTAGAACCCTATTATTAACACAAATTGGAGTATTACTTATAATTGCATCAATTATAGATCAATTTATTAAAAATAAATGGAAGATTGGATTGATGCTTATAACTATCTGGCTTTTAATTGTTGGGTTAGCAGCTTATTGGCTACTTACAAATTTATTTCCAACTCGTGAAGGTACCCACAAAGAATTTTCAGAACGGTATGAGGATAGGAGTGAAATTCAAAGAATAATAGGTGTAGGGATTCCAAAATTTAAAATTACTGAATCTAAGCTTATCCATTATCAAGATTTCGATTTTGAATTTGAGGTACAAAGCAAAATTGTATTTGAAACAATTCCAGATCTTAAATTTTTTAATACTCTTGATAGCATTTGTTCACTTCCTATGCCAACAAAACCTAACGAAAATTCCAGTTTTTTTTATTACGGTATAGAAAATATACAGCGGTGCTGGTCAAAAGATAGTATCAATTATAAATATATTAGAAGTTCTGATTCCAGACCTAAATTCTTACATAGTAGGGATGCATATTTTATTTTTGAAATTAAAAAGGGGGCGAAAATTGCAGAAATAGCTTTTGGAAATTATTAAGTTTTAATTCCTTTATGAACTTTGTTTTGATAATTTAAAATTTCCAATTTCCATACCTGCATTAAAACTGTTGTGCTTAATGCAAACTGACCTATGAAAAATTCAACACTATTTAACGCAAATTATGCGTCGAATAAGTGCATTATTCTACGCATAATAGATTATGTATAATCAACATGTTTTAGACATATAAATTCTCCCCAAAAAAGGGGCAGGGTGAGCCGTTTCTGGCATAGATAAATTCAGCAATAATATATTGGATATCCCTAAGATTCCAAAACCAGCAACCATATTACCCAATCAAGCGCAAGGATCACTGAAATGATGAAAGTACGCCGTAGTGATGTAAACTTGGAAGATCAGTTTTTTAAAATAACGATTAAAAAGGGGAAGGTTTCCAAAGAAACATTGAGACCTATTAAAAATATTGCTATAGAATATTGGAAGCAGGCTTTGATGGGTGCAAAGAATAACACCCAACAACATTATGAAGACCCACTTATTATTGAAATTGTTAATTTTACGACAAGTGATAAAATTGTTTAATAGGTGTCAAAGTACGCTTGACTTGAATAAAAAAACTATTTTTGAATTAAATATATATTTTACCAGCATTTAATAAATATGAATAAAATATTACTCATTGAAGATGAGCCCTTTGTAGTAAGTTTCATTATTAAAGGGTTGAAAGAAGTTGGATTTGAAGTTTCAGCTGCACTAAGTGGGGCACTTGCATTAGAAATGCTTAGCAAAAACAGCTTTCAACTTATTATTTTAGATATAATGCTACCGGATAAAAATGGAATTGAAATTTGTAAGGCAATACGTGAAGAAGACGGAGAAACTCCCATACTCTTTCTTACCGCTTTAAATACTTCAGAAAATATTGCGTTGGGTTTAAATGCAGGCGGAGACGATTATTTAGCAAAGCCATTCAAATTCATTGAGCTCATTGCTCGGATAAACGCACTTCTGAGAAGAACTAATTCCAATAAAGCAATACCTTTAAAAACTATCATTAAAGTTGCCGATATAGAAATTGATGACAATGCAAAAACGGTTATTAGAAATGGCGATAAAATTTTATTGACTGCCACAGAATACCGCCTTTTGATGTATTTAATAGCTAACAAGGGCAGGGTTTTATCCAGACTAGATATTTTAGAACAGGTTTGGGAGATTAGCTTTAATCTGGGTACCAACGTAGTAGATGTTTATATCAATTATCTTCGAAAAAAAATTGACGCTAATTATGAGCCAAAGCTTATTCACACGGTAATAGGTATGGGCTATGTTTTAAAAGAATCATGAAAACGCAGAATAAAATAGCATTATGGCTCATTACATTTAGTATAGCCTTGTTTCTTTTTCTTGGAGGAATTATATATTATTTCCTCTATAACTATTCTTTTGATGATTTCTATGACCGAATGAAAACGCATGCTTCTTTAGCAACCCAATTTGAGTTTGAGGCTGATTATGAAAATAAAGTAATCCTTAAGCTGATAAAAGAGCAACATATTGAAAGTTTAGAAAACGAAAATGTAAACTTTTATTTTGTTGATAGCCCTTTAAAGTTAAATAGTATTGCCATTCAAGCAAAATTGCCTGAAAGTTTTATAAAAAATGTGTATAATGATAGATTTAAGAACCTAAGAAAAGGGGAAACTTTTTATACCGGAATTAAGCATGTGAAAAATGGTAAAGTCTATCTGGTCATTTTGTCAGCCAATAACTATTATGTTTCGCACCATTTAAAATTTATGAAAAAAATCATAATGATATGTGTGTGTATTTTAACTTTATTCTCAATCTTTTTATCCTATTATTTTTCAAAACATATTTTTGACCCGATTAAAAATATAACGAATAAAGTAAAGGATATTAGTACCAGTAACTTTCATTTAAGAATTAAGGTGAATAAAGACGACAATGAAATATCTCAACTGGCCTCAACATTCAATGATTTATTAAATCGATTAGAAACTGCATTTGAAGTCCAAAAGAATTTCATTAGTAATGCTTCACATGAATTTCTAACACCACTAACAGCTATAATTGGCGAGGCTGAAGTATTATTGATGAATGATAGAAATGTACAAGAATATAAAGATACGGTAGCTAGAATCTTAGTACAAACTAATTGCTTAACTCAAATAACAAAAACGTTGTTGCAATTAGCCAATACAGGATACAGAAATAAAGTGATAGAAACTGAATTGATTCGTACTGACGAATTAATCTATGAGGCTAAAACCATGATTGACAATTTAAATCCAAAAAATAATATCCTGCTTGATCTAAGTCTTTTGCCAGAAAACCCCAAAAAATTAAAAATTTATGGCAATAAATCGCTTTTACTTATAGCCCTGACAAATATCCTGACCAATGCCTGCAAATATTCGAACAACGAATTAGTTAAAATAAGTGTTGCTTCCAGCAACGAAAGTGTAGTAATCGGAATTGCCGATAAGGGCGTTGGAATACCACAAGAAGAAATGCAGTATATATACGACCCTTTTTTTAAGGCATCCAACGCTCAAAAATTTGATGGCTATGGCATTGGTTTGCCTCTTTGCTTAAGTATTATAAGGATAATGAATGGCCAAATAAATATACATTCTATTGAAAATAAAGGAACTTTTGTAGAAATAAAACTACCCATAGCTAAATTAAAGGATTAGACCAATTAATCACTTACGCATCTTTGCTTCCCCACCAAATTCTAATCAAATTCTAATTTGATTCTTAGTTCATTTTAATACCTAAGACGAAATTTTGCGAATAAATATTTCGCAAGATACTGTATGCCAAAAAAAATACTTATTCCTATAGATTTTAAAGTAGAATCTTTAAATACCCTTAAGATTGCTTTGAATGAAATTTCAGAGGAGGTTGAAGTGGTGCTCATGTATTCTGAATACCTTTCAGATTCTATCATTGAATTGCTTTTCTATTCCCCAGATGATAAACGCAAATCTTTAAATACGCTAGATTTTAGTGAAGCATTAAGCATTCTAAAAAACAGATTCGAAAGTACACTTATTAAAGTGGACATTGAGTTTTTTCATGGCTTTAACGCCAAGGCCTTTAAAAATTTTGCAGAAGCTAATAAAATTGACTGCATTTATATCCCCAAAAATTACAAACTGCAACTATCCAAAAATGGATTTGATCCCATTCCATTAATACACAAATCAAAATTAATATTTCATGAAGTGGAATATCAGGAATCTACTGATTTTTCATTAAATGATATTAGCAACCTATTTAATTAACAAATAATCTATAATCAAATGGACAAAGTAAATTTTCCGACCACCCCGCTAGGCAGATTAAAATTATTTTTCACGTTTTTTGATTCTCGTTGGGAGGATATGACTAAGGCTAACTTTGCCAAAACTGTTTATCAAGATTTTAGTGCAGGTCTTATAGTAGCTATGACAGCCATACCCATGGCTATGGGCTTTGCAATGGCGATGGGTATGCGACCAGAGCACGGCATTATAGCCGGAGCTTTAGCATGTTTAGTGGGTAGAACGTTGGGTGGGTCAAAATATCAGGTATATGGTCCTACTGCTGCTTTTATTCCAGTTATTGCAGGTCTAATGACAAAGTATAATCCGGAAGGCTTGACCTTTGAATCGGCTCATGGATTTTTAGTACTTGTATCTATTATTTCCGGAATTATTTTAATTGTCATGGGAATATTTGGCGTAGGGAAATATGCTAAATTAGTTCCTAACTCAATTATTGTTGGTTTCACTGTGGGTATTGCAGTGGCTATTGCGATGACCAATTTTAAAGACATTTTGGGCTTAAACAGCTATAAAGCACTTTTAGGTGACAGCAACAGAGGTTTTTTTGAAAAAATATCTTATATGTTTAGCCACATGAACCTCATCAATGGTTGGACCATTTTGTTAGGTTTGGTTACTTTTGTTTTGGCAAAATACCTTCTTAAAATTTCCATTTATATTCCTGGTCCTGTGATTGCTATGGGAACTGCTACTTTATTGGCTAACACAGTTTTAGCCGATAAAAACATACTTTTAGTAAAAGACCTTTATGGTTCAATCCCCAATAATTTTTTCAAACTACAAATGCCTTTTTTGCCGGCAATGACAGGTGGAGTGTTCTTGGATATTATCTATTTTGTCTCTGCTATAGTGTTTGTATCGGGCGTAGAAAGTGTTTTGTGTTCATCAATGGCCGACAGACTAGCAAAGAATGACAGAACACCTTTTAATCCTGATAAAGAATTTTTTGGTCAAGGTATGGTGCAAATTATAACGCCATTGGTTCAGGGGTTTCCATGTACGGGTGCATTGGCAAGAACAGCTACAAGTATAAAAGCCGGAGCGAAAACACCACTGGCAGGATATTTTAAAGCAGTATTAAAACTAATTATGGCGTTTTATCTTGCTCAATATTTAGAATTAGTTCCGATGGCATGCATTGGAGGTATATTGGTTTGGGTTGCAAGTAATATGATTAAGCCATCTGAAATAAAAGAAGTAAAAGAGCAGGGGAAGTTTGAGTTTGCCATGTTGGCTTACACGGCAGTTATGGTACCGTTAACGGACTTTTTAACAGGTGTACTATCGGCCTTGATTATTTACTTCGTGGTAAAATATGCTTTCAAGAGAAAGAAACAAAGACTAACCACCTACTAACAAGGTATTGCCAAAATAGGAGCTGATGGAAGTATATAATTATTTGTACTTCTATCAGCTTTTGTGCTGTATTTAAACTAACATTTTAAAATTGCCTCCAATTCTTAATACATTGACCACTTAAATCATGTCAAAAAAATTGGGGAGTATCATAATTCACTTTGTTTTGACGGCGGATTGATATTCATGAATTGCTTACACTTTAATGTATATTTTCTGATTCAGTATCAAAATCGCATCATTCCAATTGAAGTGAAAGCTGCAGAAAATTTAAAAGCCTAAAGCCTTAAAGCGGATCATCAAAAATTCAACCCTGAAATAAGTATTCGCACATCCTTATCTGATTATAGAAAAGAGAACTGGTTAATCAATTTGCCTTTATATGCTTGTATGACATTCATAGGTGAAAATGGTTTTTAGTGGAAGTAGCTAACAATTTAAAATTGTCCACTTATCTTAAAGTTATTCAAGCACTTGCAACCAAAAAAATTCGGCAGCAAATTTTAAAAAATCCGCTACTGTTTGGTTAGGCAATATTGTTGGTTCCGATACTTACCGAAACCCAAAATTCAAAAGGGTTTCGGTTTTTTTATGCCCGTAAATACAGCATTGAAAGATATTTTAATATAATTTTCCTATTAAATTCATGTTAATACAGGGTTTCATCTTTTACATTTCCTTCATTTTTACTCGATTTTAATCTTTCGTACATAAAAATCGCACATAAAATAATGGGCTATTAAATTATATCTTGTATAAAATATTTAATATGCTGAGTTCAACTGATAAGTG
>JBIKOV010000167.1:0-7232 GCA_044357815.1 Ferruginibacter sp.
TGATTGAATGAAATTAATAGTACTATTATGATTCACCATTGACCATTCACCATTCACCATTCACCATTCACAATTCACCATTCACAATTCACCATTCACCATTGACAATTCAATCATGTTCTTAACACTTAATCACCAAAAGCTTGACCTATATGATTTTTCACGAAAATTTGTAAAGGAATGTTACCAATTAACCAAACAGATACCAGCAGATGAAAAATTCGGAATGGTTAACCAAATTAGAAGAGCTGCACTATCTGTTCACTTAAATATTGCTGAAGGGGCTTCAAGAAAATCGGAATCAGAAAGAAAAAGATATTATGAAATTGCAAGAGGCTCAATCATTGAAATTGATGCAGCCCTTGATATAGCCAATGATCTACAATACTTAAATTATCAAAATCTAATTATATTGGGCGAAACAATGGTAAAATGTTTTAAAATGCTAACTGGAATGATTCAGTCAAAAACAGTTTAACTTTGTGAATCAACTCATTCACCATTCACCATTCACCATTCACCATTCACCATTCACCATTCACCATTCACCATTCACCATTCACCATTCACCATTCACCATTCACCATCATCCCCTATGATCAATAAAAGCATTGAATTATTTGAAAGAGCCCAACGGTCCATTCCGGGTGGTGTCAACTCGCCAGTAAGAGCCTTTAAGAGTGTGGGCGGCACTCCTTTGTTTATAAAAAAAGCTAAAGGTGCCTACCTATATGATGCAGATGACAATCAATATATTGATTTCATTGCTTCCTGGGGACCGATGATTTTGGGACATGCACACGAACCCATTGTTAAAGCCATTCAGGAAACTGCTGTGAATTCTACCTCTTATGGAGCGCCCACCGAATTGGAGATTGACATGGCCGAACTCATTATCAGCATGGCCCCTAACGTAGACCAGATAAGGATGGTAAGCAGTGGCACAGAAGCCTGTATGAGTGCGGTAAGACTAGCAAGAGGATATACAGGGAAAAATAAGATCATCAAATTTGAAGGAAATTACCACGGTCATGCCGATGCGTTTTTAGTAAAAGCTGGAAGCGGCGTAGCTTCCTTTAATATCCAAACCGTACCCGGTATTACATCGGGTGTTGCCAACGACACGTTGAATGCACCCTATAATAATTTGGAGGCTGTAAAGCAGTTAGTCGCAGATAATAAGGGTGAAATTGCCGCAATCATTATTGAACCGGTTGCGGGCAATATGGGTTGCATCCTTCCTCAACCTGGCTTTATGGAAGGATTAAGGAAAATATGTGATGAAGAAGCGATTGTATTTATTTTCGACGAAGTTATGACAGGTTTCAGACTGGGGGCTGGTGGAGCGCAGCAGAAATTAAATATTGCTGCAGACCTAGTAACCTATGGAAAAGTGATTGGCGGAGGCATGCCCGTGGGTGCATTTGGCGGAAAAAAAGCAATTATGCAGCATATTGCTCCTGTGGGAAATGTATACCAGGCCGGTACACTCAGCGGCAATCCTATAGCAATGATTGCCGGATACACCCTTTTGACAGAATTAAAAAACAATCCTGCTATTTACGATGAGCTAGAAGCAAAAACCAAGTATCTCGGTGATGGCATTGAAAGGGTTTTGACAAATCGGGGAATTGATTTTCGTATCAACCGAATGGGTAGTATGATTAGCCTACATTTTTGCAACCATGCTATTGTTGACTTTGAATCTGCTTCCAAAGCTAATATTCCACTATTCAACAAATTATTTCATCACTTACTAGATAATGGCATTTACCTGCCGCCATCTGCTTACGAAAGTTGGTTTTTAAACAATGCGCTGAGCTATGAGGACCTCGATAAAACAATCGCTGCCATCGATGCATTTGACCAATATTAAAAAAGGTCCTAATGCCAACTTTGATTTCCATCCGTGCAAAACAACCTTTTTATGCTTGGCGCAGTGCTCTTTTTATTGGACTGAAATTTAAATATCAGCTTTTTTACAATTGGTTTTGGCTAATTTAACTGCAAAGCCTAAATTTGCACTCTCAAAAGAAATTTTGGGTATCCGATTGGGTTATAGTGTAATGGTAGCACTACAGATTTTGATTCTGTCCGTCTAGGTTCGAATCCTAGTAACCCAACTTCAATCCTGGATCATGCAATCTTATAAAAGTTGCCCGATCTGGGATTTTTTATTCTAAAGAAGACATCCCGAAACATACATTTTTAGTACTCCTTTATTTAAATACAGATTTTTTCTTACTTTTAAGTATTATTAAAACTAGTTTCTTATGCCTATATTCAAACTGTTAATTAATGGTAAACAATACCAGCCCGATGTAACTGCAGATACGCCCCTGCTATGGGTTTTGAGAGACCACCTGGGACTGGTAGGTACCAAATACGGTTGCGGCATTGCTCAATGTGGCGCTTGCACTGTTCACATCAATGGTGCTGCAGTAAGGTCCTGCGTATTGCCAGTTTCTGCAGTGAAAAATTCAGCTGTCACCACCATCGAAGGACTTTCGGCAAATGGTGACCATCCACTGCAAACCGCTTGGGATGAAGTGGATGTGGCTCAATGTGGCTATTGCCAGGCAGGTCAGCTCATGACCGCCGCCGCCTTACTTAAAAAAAATCCACACCCTAGTTCAGAAGAAATTAACAATGCGATGCAAGGTAATATCTGCCGCTGTGGTGCCTATCACCGCATTCACGAAGCCATTCAAGTAGCAAGCAAAAAAATCTAAACCATGCCTACTAACATTCAAAATAGCCGAAGAGATTTTCTGAAAATTAGCGCCCTAACTGGTGGCGGTTTGCTACTAGGTTTTAGCTGGCTGGATACAGATGCTGCCAGTCCGGTAGCAATCACCGACTTACTTGCGGCTGAAAAAAAGGGATTCAATAGTTATTTATCGATCGATACCGATGGCATTATTACCATCCTGTCGCCCAATCCCGAACTGGGGCAGAATATTATGACCTCCTTCCCCATGATTGTAGCGGAAGAGCTGGAGGCCGATTGGACAAAAGTAAAAGTGTTGCAAGCGGCCCTAGATACAAAAAGTTTTGACCGACAACTTACCGGAGGTAGTGGTGCTATCCCCCACTCATGGAAAAGATTAAGAATAGCCGGAGCCACCGCGAAATATATGCTGGTACAGGCTGCCGCTAATCAATGGAATGTACCTGCGAGTGAATGTACCGCTAAAAACGGAATGGTCATTCATACTATATCAGGCAAGAAATTAAGTTATGGCAGTCTCGCTGTACAAGCCGCTGCCATTGCAGTTCCCAAAGATGTTACGTTAAAAGATAGAAAAGATTTTACCATCATTGGTAAAGCTGTAAAAAACGTAGCCAACAAAAGCATTGTAACTGGAAAGCCTTTATTCGGACTTGATTTTTACAGAGAAGGGATGTTGTATGCAATGATACAACGCCCCAAATCTTTTGGTACAAAAATAAAATCTGTAGATGCTACCGCTGCCAAGGCAATGCCTGGTATTGTAGATGTAGTAGTTTTTAAAAACAATGTGGCTGTAGTAGGCAAGTCAACCTGGGAAGTAAGTAAGGCAAGGAAATTATTGGTCATCGAATATGAAAATGATGGTGGAACACCAGAAAGCTCCTCCGACCACAATACTATCTTCGCCAATCTGCTAGACAACGGAACTGCAAGCGTAAAAAGGAAAAATGGTGATGTGGCCACCGCTTTCGCCAATGCGGCAAAAATTATCAAAAGCGAGTACCAGGGTCCGTTTTTATCGCATGCGCCGATGGAACCCATGAATTTTTTCGCCCATGTGCGGCCTGATGGAGTGGAGCTGGTAGGCCCCACACAAACGCCCGCTAGTGCGCGCAATGCTACTTCCAAACTATTAGGCATACCCGAAGATAAAATTACGTTAGAAATTACCCGATTGGGCGGAGGATTTGGAAGGAGGCTCAAATATGATTATGTGGTAGAGGCAGCCGAATTGTCAAGTATAATTAAGGCTCCCGTAAAGCTAATCTGGACTAGAGAAGATGATATCACTGGTGGTAGTTACCGCCCAGCAGTGCGCTACCGATTTGAAGCGGCACTGGATAGCAGTGGTAATTTGACAGGATACAAATGCCGCGGTGTGGGTATTAATTCGGGTAGCCCTACTCGTGAGGACAATTTCCCTTCTGGTGCAATTGATAATTTACTAATTGAAGCAGTAGAACATAAATCTGCTATTACCACCGGTGCCTGGAGAGCTCCCATCACCAATTTTTTAGCCTTTGCAGAACAAGCATTTTTGGATGAAGTAGCAACGGCGATGGGTAAAGACCCAGTTCAATTTAGGCTAGAGCTATTAGCAAGAGCCAAAAACAATCCAGTAGGAGCCATCAAATACAATATAGATAGAATGGAAGCGGTGATCAAAATGGCGGCTGAAAAATCAGGATGGGGTAAAAAGAAAGGAGTATCGCAGGGATTTAGTGTTTACTTTTCCCACGCATCTTATGTGGCGCAGGTTTGCGAAGTGATCCTGCAAGCTGGCAAGCCGGTAGTGAAAAAAATATATGCCGTAGCCGATTGCGGAGAGGTAGTGAACCTAAGCGGTGCCCGTCAACAGGTGATGGGGGGCGTAGTAGATGGAATGGGACATGCCATGTATGGGAAATTAACTTTTGATAATGGTGCCGCGGAGCAAACCAATTTTGATACCTACCGACTAATCCGTATGAAGGATGTTCCCGAAATTGAAACCCATTTTGTCAACAATGGAATAGACCCTACAGGGCTTGGAGAACCGGCACTACCACCTACAGGCGGAGCAGTGGCCAATGCAATATTTAAGGCCACCGGTAAGCGGTTAAGGAATCAACCTTTTATAGAAGACGATGTATTTAAAACAGTATAAAAATTTCAAGTAGCTATTTTTTACTCCAACGATAATACGCTAATCAGCGGGAACTCATTTCAATTTCCCCGCTGATTAGCGTTTGTTTTTTTAGATTTACCGCCCTGGTTTTATTTATCTACTAATTAACAATCGTAACTTTCTCCAGCTTTCTTTCAGCACACAATCTATTAAAACCCCCAATATGCTTGCTAATAATTGATTCTAACTCACTTTTTAACGCCAACCATTTACCATTCAGTTCATTCAGTATTTCTTGTTGACCATCTGTAATAAAAGGAACATTGGAATCAGCCTCCCCATGAACGAATATAAAATCAGCACTTAGTTTATTTTCGAAATTGATAATATCATCATAAGATTGTGACTTTGGTTGAACAAGCTTTTCCTCCCAGGCTGTAATGATTTCAACTACCCGCTTTCCAGAATCAACTACCATTTTCAATTCAGGTTGGTCATTGACTAATGACAACAAATAATTAACTTGCTCCCTTGCTTTTCGGATACCTGTTACTGCCAAATGGATTTCCCTTACCCCTGTTTCAATGGACGCCATCAACCGATGTTGAGCAGCATACTCCTCAGCAGTAGCCTTTATTCTGGGATCAGGAATAACGGTAAAGGACACCTGCTTTTCCTGACTTCCCCATTTTAAATGGGCAGTATACACACCAGGAACCACCCGATGCCCAATATAACTTCCCTCGATATACACACCACTTACACCCGGCAAGGTTGAATAGCGCAAGTCCCACACAAAACGATTTAATCCATTTTTTAATGTCAGCAATTGTTCCGCAACGGGACCACCAGGATAGGAAGCGAATTTTTCATCTACCTTGCTTCGATAACTTCTTACCAGATTATTTTGTGCATCCAAAATCTCCAAACTGAGTAAAGAAGCGGTATCCAATTTTTGGGGCAACTGATAATAGATTACCAAACCAGTTGACGGGTTGGTTCCGGCAGAGCCTGTTGGCTCAGGACCAATAGGATCCTCAGTCACTACTTTATTCAGCGAGCTGCCTCCCGAAACACGGTAAGCATTTTCAGGAGAATATAAGTGCCATTCATTTTTTGCAACTATCACTGGGTTATACTGTCGAACCAAACCGATATCATCCAAAATCCAGAAAGCACGGCCACCTGTAGACGCTAACAGGTCACCCTGATGCAATTTCAGGTCGGTGATTGGTGTTATCGGAAGATTTAGTTGAAAAGGCAGCCACTGGTTGCCCCCATCATAGGAAATGTACAAACCCGTTTCTGTTCCGGCATATAAAAGGTCTTTTCTCTGCGCATCTTCGCGCACCACTCTTGTAAAGGCACCATCAGCAATCCCGTTGGTAATCTTGGTCCATGACTTACCATAATTGTTGGTTTTGTAAATGGCCGGAGTTGGATCATTGAACTTATATCGGGTAGTGGCAATATAGGCTGTAGCGGAATCGTGTGGAGAAACTTCGATACTATTGATTAAACATTCCGCTAACCCCGCTGGCGTAACATTGATCCAGCTAGCACCCCCATCCTTTGTAAGGTGCACCAATCCGTCGTCACTACCGGTATAGATTACCCCTTTTTGCAGCGGAGATTCACTGATATAGGAAAGGGTGCAATAGTTTTCCCCACCTGCCCCCTCGTTGGTAAACGGAACACCACTGATGCCCATCTTACTGGTATCATGTCGCGTAAGATCTGGCGAAATGGCCTGCCAGGTTTTTCCCAAATTAGATGTTTTAAAAAGCACATTGCCGCCATGATAAAAAGTATTACCATCATGGGGAGAACAAATAATAGGCGCGTTCCAGTTATAACGGTAGCGCATATCTTTTGGCTGCAGGGATTGGTACTGCAGCGGTTTCTGCATCACGGTCTTTCCCTCCATCGTTTCGTGATCCAACACCTCAATGGTTCCCTGGTAACTTCCTCCCATCACATACCTTGGATGATCGGGATTGAACGCTAAAAAAGCACTCTCCCCTCCTGCAGAAAATGTCCAATCCCTTACTTCAATCGATGAACGGCTAGTAGAGCGACTGGCAATTTTTACAGAGCCATCGTCTTGCTGCCCCCCATACACCTGATAAGGAAAAAGATTATCTGCATTTACTCGGTAAAATTGTCCAGTAGGCTGGTTTTGAAGTGAACTCCAAGTTTGACCACTATTAAAGGTGATGGTGGCTCCCCCATCATCAGCCAGAATGAAATTTTTGCTATTTTTTGGATTGATCCACATTTGATGATGGTCGCCATGCATGGTGCTCATCATGGTAAAATTTTTACCACCATCAATCGACTTGAGCATGGGAGAACTCATTACATACACCAGTTCCTCATTGAGTGGATCCA
>JBIKOV010000168.1:0-7231 GCA_044357815.1 Ferruginibacter sp.
CAATTGCTGGAAAATCGTTTCTAACAGATATGCAGGCTGTCGATGCTGATATAATTTGTTTACAAGAAACAAAAGCAACGGTTGATCAAGTTAAAGAAACGGTGGCCTCTTTGAGTGAATATCATGTTTTTGCGCATGAAGCGGACAAAAAAGGATATTCCGGAACAGCAATCTTAACCAAAACAAAACCAAACAATATTACCTATCATATTGGAATAGAGGAACATGACAAGGAAGGAAGAACTATTTGTGCTGAGTATGATGAATTTTTTCTAGTTAATGTATACGTTCCCAATTCAGGAAGCGAACTTGCCCGATTAGGATATAGACAAACCTGGGATCGTGACTTTTTATCATTTTTAAAGAACTTAGAAAAAATTAAACCTGTCATTGTTTGTGGCGATTTTAATGTGGCACACAAAGCAATTGATTTGGCAAGACCAAAAGCAAATTACAATAAATCAGCTGGGTTCATGCAAGAAGAAATAGATGGCATGGACGCATTTACTTCCCATGGTTTGACGGATACTTTCCGACACATTCACAAAGAAGCTATTGATAAATATACCTGGTGGAGTTACCGTGCCGGTGCCCGAGAAAAAAATATTGGCTGGAGAATCGATTACTTTTTAGTATCTCAATCTTATCTCAAAAAAGTTAACGATGCTTTTATATTAAATGAAATTCACGGTTCCGATCATTGTCCGGTTGGAATCACCTTAAATTAATACCTTAATCATGAACAGAATTATTTCCCTTGCATGCTTATTCCTTATTTCAAGTTGTGCAATTAGCCAAAAGAAAACAGAAACAATTGCTTTTTATAATGTAGAAAACCTTTTCGATGTTGAGGACGGGACGAATGATGATTCAGAATTTTTACCGGAAGGAAAAAATCAGTGGACCAAAGATCGGTACGAGGAAAAATTAAGCCACATAAGAAAAGTACTTGGCGACCTTTCTTACCCCGCTCTTGTTGGTTTTTGTGAAATTGAAAATGAAGCCGTTTTAAAAGCAATCATTTCAGGAGATAAACAGTTAACAAATTATGGGATTGTTCATCATGAAAGTCCAGATGCTAGAGGCATTGATGTTGGTTTTATCTACAACACAAGTAAATTGAAATTAATTTCTTCAGGGAAAATCAGGTTTACGCTTCCGGGTGACACAGAGCCTAAATCAAGGGATATTGTTTGGGGAAAATTTGTTGCAGCAAAGGACACACTATTCGCGATGGTAAATCATTGGCCAAGTAGAAGAACGGATGATAGCGAACCAAAACGAATTAAAGCTGCAGAAAGCGCACGCTTGTTTATTGATTCAGTTTTAAAAGTCAATTCGAACGCGAAAATCGTATTCATGGGAGATTTAAATGATCATCCATCTGACAAGGCACCAAAATTAATTTCTGAAAAGCTTACCCCAATGATTAGTAAGGCATCAGGCGAATTTGGAGGTACTCACCAATACAAGAATGAATGGGATGTATTGGATCACATCATGGTATCGGCAGGATTTCAAAAAGGCAAACTGAAAGTGATACCCAATTCAGGTAAAATCAATTCATTTCCCTACTTAATTGAAGAATACAAAGGAAACAAACAACCTTTCCGAACCTATGTAGGCACGAAATATTTGGGTGGGTATTCCGATCATTTGCCTGTTTCTATTCAGGTAAAATTGAAGTAAAAAAAGGGAGATATACCCATTTAGATACTTACAATTAGTTGGAATAATACCTCCGCTCTTAGAGTGATTTAATGATTCAAGATTACTTTTGAAGCAGGATTTATTTATTTATTTATTTTGCAATTTATTCAATGCATCAATGCTGGATTGTACGCCTAATTTTTGGTAGATATTATAAATGTGTTTTTTCACGGTGGCAAGTGATAAAAAGAGTCTGTCAGCTATTTCTTTATGCCTTAGGCCGTCAAATATGAGAAGAATAATTTCTTCCTCTCGCGAAGTTAGCTGATGTTTTTTAATCGCATAGCTTAATGCTTGGTCTTTAGAAATTATGGCTGAGGACGATTTGATCGACTGACTAAACATGGCAATTTCGATAGCCGAATAGAGTTCATCATTGCTAAACGGTTTGATAAGAAAAGCATTCGGTAAGGTTTCCTTACATCGCTCTATTGTAGCCTTATCACTATTCGCCGTTAAATAGATAATTGGAATAGCATAATTTGCATTAATAAAATGCCCTAAATCAATCCCATCCAACTCAGCATTTAGGTTGATATCTAATAATACAATAGTTGGTTTTTCATGTTCTAACATGTACACTGCTTTTTCATATGATCGAGCCGGTGTACAATACTCATAATTCAACGTTTGAAGTGCCAAACAAATTGTATCTCCGATAATCATTTCATCCTCTACTATACCTACTTTTATTCGCTCCATGGAAATTTCTATTTGGTTGATTTAGCTTTAAATTGAATAACGAAAACACTTCCACCATCATATTTATAAAATAATGAGCCATTTATTTGTTCTGATAATCCACTAATCAATCTCAAGCCGAGTGTTTGTGAATTTTCAAAGTTTACATTTGGTGGCAAACCTGGCCCGTTGTCTTTGTAGGTAAATTCATACTCACCATTTTCCGATACTGTTAGGTTTATTTCAATTTTTTTATCCAACTGTTCTGCTGGAAGGTATTTGTATGAATTTGTGAGTAGTTCATTAACAATTAAACCCAGTGGAATAGCGATATTAATATCTATTGGTATGTCATCTGTTTGAATAACACATTCGATCATTCGTTGCTCATTTTCAAAAAGTTGTTTCACAGCAATTAGTAAGTCTGTCAAAAATATTTTAAAGGAAATACTTTCTAAATTGGTTACACCATAGAAATTCTGGTGTATTAAGGCAATGCTTGAAAGCCTTATTTGACCTTCAGTTAAAGCTTCTATTGCTTTTTTATCAGTCATTTGAGCTTTTTGAAGCTCCAATAATCCAGTAATAATTTGCAGATTATTTTTAACCCTATGATGCAATTCTTTCATGAGGACATCTTTATCTCCGAGGGCCGAATTTAAGTCCTCTGTCCTTTTTGTTACCAAATTTTCAAGTTTACTATTTTGTGCCTTCAGTAATTTACTTCTGTACCAAATGATAATAATTACTAAAGAGATAATTAATAAGCTTACAAGTCCAATAAACCAAGCCTGTAAATAAAAAGGTGTTATAACATTAATTGGAATTTTTAACTGATTGGTTAACCATGTTCCATCTTCGAGTTGTGCCTTGATTTCAATTACATGCGAACCATAGGGCAAATTTCCAATACTTATACTATGATCATATGTATATATCCATTCATTTTGAACGCCCTTTATTCGATAGGCAAACTTTTTTTTTCCTCCTTCATAATCCAATAATGCAAAGTCAATTTTCAATAATTTGTCGGAAGGTAACCATTCGATACTTTGATTTACCATGTTCAAAGACCATAAAACAGAGATGTCCTTATCTTTCGAAAATTTGGTAATACTTACAACATGAAATGGAATATTTACCTTTAAGCTTTTTAGATTGAAATCTGCAGGGTTAAATCCAACAACGCCATTCATACCTCCAAAATAAATCCAACCTTCACTTGATTTGAAGGAGGATGTCCGATTGAATTCACTATGCGGAAGACCATCCTCGGATTTAAACAATTTAATTTGTTCCGTTTTTAAATTAAACCTCATAACACCTTCGTCTGTGCTAATCCATAAATTATTAAAATTATCTTCTTCGATGCGATACAATATCATTGAGGGTAATCCATCCTTAATTGTATACGAAATTGTTGATTGATTTGAACCTGACTTGTCCCATTCCCACTTTACTAAACCCTCACCATTTGTAGCAATCCACAAGCAATTCTTATTATCCTCATGTACATCGAGAGCGGACTGAATAGGTAGATAGTTGTTTTTATCTTTGGTTTGAGATCCAAAATAATCTGTTATTTTTCCATTTTTAATCAGATAAATACCATTTTCAGCAACTGCAATAATTCCTTTTGATGTTTTAGTAATTCTATAAACTTCCTTAAATATTGGAATTTTCACTGAAATTTTCGGCAATACCCATCTCTTTTGCGTGAAGCGGTTATAAGCAAAAATGGATGTAGAAGTTCCAACGTAAAAAATAGAATCAGAATATTGATACGCACACAATGATAATTCCTTATTTGGTGCAATCCAATTTATTTCTCGCGCAATATTAAGAGACTCTAGATCCAGCTCGTACAAATTAAATCCAAACGCATATAGTGTTTTATTTGCCGATAAAATTCCCCATACAGGTGCTGATAATTTTTGTGGGGGGATGTTTTTGGAGGAAAAAACCGATGCCATTACATTTGCATAAACTGCCTGTTGAGCTCCAGCGATTGTTTCAGCCCAAATCCCCCTTGCCTGTGGCCAAGGATATATAATTTGCTGTGAATTTGTGAAATAGGAATGAAAATAATTTTTTTTGTATTTTATTTTATAAACTCCTTGTGGCATGCAGATCCAAAGGTTTCCCAAAGCATCTTTAATAAAATAATTAATACGACCTTGATCCCCAGTAAAAAGATCTGAAGTATTGAGAACTTTTATCGTTTGATCACCCTCAACAAAGTAAAGACCATTTTTTTCGGAATAAACCAAATGATGTTTATTTTCAGGCATGGAGTAAATATGTGAATCATTACCATATTGAAACGAATGCTTTGTATGGTGCATTGGGTCCGTACGTTCAATTTTATAAATAATATCTTCATCTAAATATTTGTAAATCCAGTTATTTTTTTTCAGAACCGTTGCTGATTTATCTAATTTATTGTAAGGAGCCGTTTTAAAAGTTATCACATCAAATACTTCCTTTTGTCCAGTTGAATTATGAGGAGTCCAACGATTTCCGTATTGTATAATTAAATGATTTTCGGCATTGATGAATAAATTGGATATTATGTTTGAGGCTAGCCCATCCTTGGTAGTGAAGAGCTTGAAATTTTTTCCATCATAACGGTTCAATCCAAATTTTGTCCCAAACCAAATAAATCCAAATTGATCTTGCGCAACACAATACACTTCTCTTGAGGCAAGGCCATCTTTAACAGAAATAAATTCTTTTTGGACCGTGTAAGCAGGTGTTTCTCCAAATTCATTTGATTGCGCAAAACTAGAGTTGCTCGCAATCAAAAAATACACTGCAATTACAAACTGAAACCTAAGCAAGGCATTCATTCTATTTACTATCAATTAATCATTTTAAACTAAAACTAAATATAGTTAAATTTGTTTTAAACCAGGGGTTATACAACCCTTTGCATATGAAGAGAAAACACGTTCTAATTCTGATAAAATCAATTTACACTTCGTGTTCTGGTAATGTATACTTTAAACTTATTGTTTAAGCCTTTATTTTTTCTATAAATGCTACTTACCAGTTGTAAGGCAAAACGCTTTATACCTGGCCCCAAAGTGTACTTGTAATCGCATGAAAAATCTTTGTTTAAGCTGTAAATTAATAACCTGAGTTTATATACATCCATGAAAACTCGTAAATCGTAATATAATGCCTTATCGTGTGTTCTTATAAATAAAATGGAGGGCGTTGCCCCCCATTTTTAAAAATCGATCACTTACTTCGGTTTGCTCGGCGCAGTTCTTGGTAATAGTTAAAAAGCACGAACGGCACGAACGAAATATAAGCCTGCCTTACCGCTGAATTGGTACTGGAAAGCATTGGCAAAAAGTTGGCTCCATGCATAAAAAGCATCGAACTCCGTAGAACTGCAATAGTAGGAATTAGCAGAATTGTTAAAACCGCCAACCACAGATTTTTGTGAATGCAAAAGATTTAGTTCGTGCTTTGAAGGTAAATACCAGTCGCCATAAGTAACGCTACCAACTGTTACTGAATATTCATTACAAATTCTCGCAGCAAAAGTAACACCATCTACAGGCCCCTGATTAGCAATAATTATAGCAGTATTTTTTAATCCTGCACCAACACCATCTCCTTTAGCGCAAGTATTTGTATATGAACCACCATACCATCGTATTGATGTACTTTGGTCGGTTGTTGCTGCTATTAGTCCATGCTGCCCACCATCGTAAACATAAAAGACAATTCCTCCACCATAGCTTTCACCGATATAGTGAACTGGGTAACCACCTGTTGCACCAGCAGCTCCTGGTAAACCTTGAATTCCTTGAGGACCCGCTGGACCTGTGGCTCCTGTTGATCCGGAACTAACTGTTCCATCCGCCATTAAATATTGTGTTGATGTACCTGTTGGTGTTTTAAAACCAGCACCCTGATAAAAACCACTTGTATTTACTAAGGTAACATTCGTATTTCCTAATTGAATTTTATCACTGACATCTGCAATAGCTCCATTACCAAGTGCTGTTGCATTATTAGTAGCATATCCTGTTATCAAAGCACCAGCACCAATAATAGTGGAATTATTAATATCATACCCGAATGTAACATCTGCTTGATGCCCTATTGCCGTATTATTGCTTCCTCCATTAAGATTAGAAAAAAGAGATTTATAACCATTCGCTGTATTATTACTACCTCCATTATTGTTCGAATAAAGAGACTGATATCCATTTGCTGTATTATTCAATCCACCATTATTGTTTTGAATTAGTGCTTGAAATCCAGTTGCAGTATTATTCGTTCCTATTTCTCCCCCTTGTCCAACAGTGATTCCGTTAACATTGATGTCCGTTGTAAAAGTTTTACTACCTGCAAAATCCTGAGCACCTGTCGTTACAATCCCACCGTTATTTATATCTGCGGGAGACAGACTTAATACACCACTATTAATTGTTCCACCATTAACATTTGAATTTACACCAATTGAAGTCATCGTGATTGAAGCATTCGATCCTGCTGGACCTGTGGCTCCCGCTGGGCCAGTAGCACCAACTGCACCGTTAGTTCCTGGTAAACCCTGAATTCCTTGTGCTCCAGTTAAACCAGTAGCACCTGTTGAGCCTGTTGCTCCAGTTAAACCAGTTGCGCCAGTAGCTCCAACTGCACCGTTAGTTCCTGGTAAACCTTGAATTCCTTGTGCGCCGGTTAATCCTGTTGCTCCTTGTGGACCGGCTGAGCCTGTAGCACCAACTGCACCGTTAGTTCCTGGTAAACCCTGAATCCCTTGTGCTCCTGTTAATCCTGTTGCTCCAGTTAAACCAGTTGCACCTGTGGCTCCCGCTGG
>JBIKOV010000169.1:0-7186 GCA_044357815.1 Ferruginibacter sp.
TTTTTTCATGTAGTAATGTAAAGGTAGTTTATTGGCTCAACCCCCTTCGGGGATCCGTTTCGCTACGCTACACTACTCCCCGAAGGGGTATATTACCAGTGTTGCACTTATTACTTGAACTTACATTAGTTTAAAGAATACTGTTTATAAACTCGTCAATTCTTTTTCCAAGGCTAGTAAAAAAATATCTGCCTCTAGTTTTGAAATATTAAGAGCAGGTAATAACCTGATAACATTTGGCTTAGCCTCTCCGGTAAAAATTTTGTGATTGAAAAGCAGGTTTCTTTTTACCATTTTGAACTCCTCCGGAAGTTCGATGCCAATCATTAATCCTATTCCTCTTACTTCTTTAATATTCGGTAATTTATTCAATGCTGCTATCAGATAATCACCTACTACTTCCGCATTTTTCATTAAGTCTTCTTCTTGCATTACTTCCAACACTGCTAGGGCTGCCGCACAAGCTAAATGATTACCCCCAAAAGTTGTACCCAACATAAAATGTTTAGGTTGAATTTTTGGAGCAATGGAAATAGCCCCTACCGGAAACCCATTTCCCATCCCCTTTGCCATAGTATAAATATCAGCATTCACACCACTAAAATCGTGTGCATAGAATTTTCCACTTCTTCCATATCCACATTGCACCGAATCAGCAATAAAAACTGCATTGTATTGATCACACAGACTTCTAATTTTTTGCAAGAAGCCGCTCGTTGCCACATTGATTCCGCCAACTCCCTGAATACCTTCGACAATAACAGAAGAGATGTCGTTTTGTGAAAATGCCAATTCCAACGCCTGCTCATCATTAAATGGAAGGAATAACACATTGTCTGTTTGGTTTACAGGAGCAACTATATTGGGATTATCCGTTACGGCAACTGCTAAAGATGTTCGCCCATGAAATCCTTTTTTAAAAGCAATTATTTTTTTTCTGCCATTATAAAATGAAGCTAGTTTTAAAGCATTCTCATTGGCTTCAGCTCCTGAATTGCATAGGAATAACTGATAATCCTCTTTGCCTGATACCTTCCCCAGTTTTTCGGCCAATTCAACCTGTAATGGTATTTTTATTGAATTAGAATAGAATCCAACTTTATGTAATTGATCCTCCAAACGCTTTACATAATGTGGATGTGTGTGGCCGATTGAAATTACAGCATGTCCTCCATAAAGGTCGAGGTATTTTTGATTGGCATCATCCCAAACATAAGCCCCTTTGGCTTTTACTATTGTGATGTCGTTAAGTGGATATACGTCGAATAATTTCATTGAATAATTGGTTAATTTGTTTGACGAGTTTTTAGTTATACAATTTTAAATTCGTCAGGTTAAAATCATTCAGTTTGAAAAACCATTTCCCTTAAAACCCAATCGCTTTTAATTTTAATCCGGTGGTTTCTTCAAGTCCAAACATTAAGTTCATATTTTGAACAGCCTGTCCACTGGCTCCTTTTAATAAATTATCGATGGCTGAATGAACAACTAAATTTTCTCCTACCTTTTCAAGATGAATGACGCATTTATTGGTATTTACAATTTGCTTTAAACAGATAGCCTCTTTACTGACTGTTGTAAAAGGATCTGGGGCAAAATAGTCAGTAAACAAACTATACAATTGATCCAAAGATTCATTACATTTTAATTGAGAACTTATAAATATACCTCTTGTAAAATCTCCCCTCCAAGGCACAAAATTAATTTCGATCATTTTTGAAGGCTCAAGCTGATGAAGGGATTGTAGTATTTCATGAAGGTGCTGGTGCTCAAGAGTTTTATATGCCTGTACATTATTTGCCCTCCAACTAAAATGCGAAGTCGCACTAAGCCCTTGTCCTGCTCCAGTAGAACCCGTGATACCCGTAGAATAAACGTCCTTCAGTAATCCTACTTTTGCCAAGGGCAATAAACCCAATTGTAAAGCAGTTGCAAAACACCCCGGGTTGGCAATATTGCTAGCTGATCTTATCTGCTCTTTATTTAATTCCGGTAATCCGTACACGAAATTTCTGTTGTTAATGGTTGAATGATTTGAAAGCCTAAAATCCTGGCTAAGATCTATCACTTTTATTTTTTCATCAATAACATTAACTGCCAAAAACATTTTTGAATCCCCATGACCCAGGCACAAAAAAAGCAAATCAATTTTTTGATCGATTTCGGCTGTGAAAAAAATATTGGTTTCTCCTAACAGATCCTGATGAACAGCATATAAGGGTTTGCCAGCATTGCTATTACTATGAATAAAAACAATCGATACATTAGGATGATTTAGTAAAATCCGAATCAATTCGCCTCCGGTATATCCGGCACCTCCAATAATACCTACTTTGATTTTATTTTCCATTTGTATTTTGTTTTATTTGATGATAGATCATAGTTTGATTTCCAAATATTTTTGTAAACCCTCTTACATCCTCACCTGTCCAACCATTGTTCATCTCTCCATATTTTCCAAATTTGCTACTCATCAAATCAAACTTCGATTCGATACCTGTTACCTGAAAACGATAGGGCATTAACTCCACAAAAACTTTTCCTGTCACGTTTTGCTGAGCGCTTTCAAGAAAGGCTTCTACATCTCTCATTACAGGGTCTAGTATTTGCCCTTCATGTAACCAGTTGCCATAAAACAACGCCAACTGATCTTTCCAGTTCAATTGCCACTTTGTTAAAACATGTTTTTCCAAAGCATGATGCGCTTTAATAATTACCATTGGAGCTGCGGCCTCAAAACCAACCCTTCCTTTAATTCCAATGATTGTATCGCCAATATGTATATCCCTTCCGATACCATATGCGCCAGCAATTTGTTGTATTTTTTGGATCGCCTGCGTAGGATGTTCAAATATTTGCCCATCCACAGAACACAGTTCACCCCTAATAAATTCAAGTTCAAGACTGCGGGTTTCGGATTCACTTACTTGAGTTGGCCAAGCTTCTTCTGGCAGCATCCCTTTACTGTTGAGCGTTTCCTTACCACCCACACTGGTTCCCCATAATCCTTTATTGATAGAATACATCGATTTTTCGAAATTCATTTCCACCCCTTTAGATTTCAGATAGGCTATTTCTTCTTCCCGACTTAATTTCATATCCCGGATGGGAGTAATAATTTCAACCCCCGGAATCATAATATTAAATACCATATCAAATCTTACCTGGTCGTTTCCTGCACCGGTGCTTCCGTGCACTACAGCGGATGCATTCATTTTTTTTACGTGCTCGGCGATAAACAAGGCTTGGCTCAATCTTTCTGCGCTTACACTTAAGGGATAGGTGTTATTTTTTAACACATTTCCGTAAATCAGAAATTTAATTATTTTATCATAATAGCTTTTTACAGCATTGATGGCAGTATGCGTTTTTACACCCAGTCGGTAGGCATGGGCTTCAATTTGCTCCAATTCAGCATCAGTAAATCCCCCAGTGTTTACCACTACAGAATGAACTTCATATCCTTTTTCTATGGTCAGGTATTTTACACAAAAAGTGGTATCCAGTCCACCACTGAATCCCACTACGACTGATCTTTTATTTGACTGACCTTCGGCTTTTTCGATAGTTGCATTATCATCCATGTTCATATACTTATTTTCACTTATTCAATTAAAAAGGTAATACAGATTAGTCCTATACTATTGGGCAAAAAACATTTTCAATAAGGATTTGGCAGCACCGCTACCCTCCTTTTTTCTAAATATACTTAACAACTTACTGTGTTTGATTTTCATGAACCGCTCATACAATTTTGAATTTTGCTTAAAATCCTCCTTGGTTTCTTCGGGTTCAAAATGATCGGCCGGGTCGTACAACATGGCGGTACACATGCAGTTTTTTCTTTCCTTGCTCATCAAAATGTCATAGTTGACACAACTTTTGCAACCTGCCCAAAATTCTTCATCATCGGTTAACTCCGAATAGGTGACTGGTTCGTAGCCAAGGTCTGAATTAATTTTCATTACTGCCAAACCCGTTGTTAATCCAAAAATCTTAGCGGTAGGGTACTTTTCTTTCGAGAGATCAAAGATCTTTCGTTTAATTTGTTTGGCAACTCCGCTTTTTCGAAAGGCCGGAGCTACTATCAATCCACTATTGGCCACAAATTGGTCATGACCCCATGCTTCGATATAGCAGAATCCTACCCAATCTCCGTCGGGGGTAACCGCAATTACGGCCTTACCCTCATTGATTTTTGTTTCGATATACTCGGGCGACCTTTTGGCAATACCCGTTCCACGCGCTTTTGCAGAAGACTGCATTTCTTCGGTGATAATGGAAGCGTAATGACTATCACTAGGTAACGCTGCCCTGATTATAATGTTATTTGTTTCCAATTGTATGAAATTGAAATAAAAAGTTAGCAATAAAATTGTAAGTACCAGGTTTTGGAGATTTTTTCACTGACAGGGGCAGGTTTCAATTGCTCGTCCTATCAGCAACCAGGTCTACGTCGGGGAGAAGTATTCGGCACTACAATAAAAGTAACAACCCCAATTTTGTATTGGCTGAACACGTTTATAATATGATAATAGGTGCTTTTCACTTTAATATATAAGTATTGTAAATAATTATGTAAAAATAAGTGATTTTCCAACCTTAGCACCAAAAAATATAATAAATTTTAGCTGGAAGTAGGTAGTTGGGTGAGCTGGCTTCTAAATTAGCTATTTTGAAGCCAGGCCTTTAAGCCATCTGCAATCCCCCTGTCATTACTAAGTCTTGGTACCTTATTTTGTCCACCTAGCTTTCCAATACTCTTCATATAATCGATAAAGCCATTCTTTTGAACCAAGGAAATATGAAGTTGGTCTAAAATATTTCCCCTAATCAGGTCATCATAATATACATTCTTTGAGCGTAGATGATCATCTACCCTTTTACTAAACGCACCTAAATCTGAAGGGGCTTTTTCAAATTCAATCAGCCATTCATGAAAACTTTTACCCTCTTCTTTGGCGATTACAGGTGCCACAGTAAATTCTGTGACCTGAACATTGGATTCCAATGCAGCAGCCATCAATGCAGATTCCACTTCTTCCCCAATAACATGCTCACCAAATGCTGAAATGAAATGCTTCGTTCTACCAGTAACGACTATTCGATAGGGAGCGATTGAAACAAACTTAACAGTGTCCCCAATATTGTATCCCCACAAACCCGCATTATTGTTTACAATCATTGCATAATTCTCCCCCAGCTTCACCTCTTGTAATGGCAACCTTGTTGGGTTGGCGCTAAATATTTCAGCAGCTGGCACGAACTCAAAAAATATTCCACTATCTGTATTCAAGAGTAACCCTTCAGCATTTTGGGAATCCTGAAAGGCGAAAAAGCCCTCACTTGCAGGAAACAATTCAACACAATCCACCTTCCTTCCTATACTTTCGAATAATTTTGCTTTATAGGGTTCAAAGTTTACCCCTCCCTGAACCAAGACGCTGAAATCAGGAAACAGTTCTCCGATTTTTTTTCCACTCTTTTGAGCAAGCCTATCAAAATACATTTGCACCCAGGGTGGAATACCGCTAATCAATGTCATTCGCTGGTGAATGGTTTCTTCAACGATTTTATCCAATTTCTCTTCCCATTCCTCCACACAATTTGTTTCGTAAGAAGGCATTTGATTGGAACGCAAATAATTTGGAATATGATGGTTGACGATTCCACTTAATCTACCAGTAGGTACCCCCCCAACTCTTTCAAGGGTAGGTGAGCCACTTAAAAAAATGAGCTTACCATCAGCAAATTTTGTGTTGCCTGTTTCTGCCATATAACACAACAACGCATTACGAGCAGTATTAATATGATTACTGATGGAATCTTTGCTTATCGGAATGTACTTTACCCCGCTAGTAGTGCCACTGGTTTTGGCAAAATACAATGGCTGACCTTTCCAAAGTACATTGTGCTTGCCTTGTTTTATCTTTTCAATGTAAGGTTTAAAGGCTTCATAATCCCGGATGGGAACCTGCCTAATAAAATCTTGATACGATTTAATGTCTGAAAACCCATGTTCCTTGCCAAATTCTGTCTTAGCCCCGGCTTTAATTAGATAGTCAAAAATAGATTGCTGATCTACCAATGCCGTTCCCATTCCCTTTATTATCTGCTTATGGACGTATCCCGCAAAAGGTTTCGCTAAAAAAGATTTTATCTTCATGACCTGTTTTAGAAAGGGATTTTGGAGCCGTTTATATTCATTCAGCCTAACCTGAAAATAATTTACTGGTAAAAATAAAGAGTTTTATTGAAACCAGTCAGAATTAAGCGCTTTTGACTGAATTGAAAGTTTTTATTGTTAACCGATTCCTTAGGGAAGCGGCTAGCTGGTAAAAAAGCTTTTTAAATACCCTTTAAAAAAAATTCAATTACAGTTAATTTTAGATGGCTGCTTATCTTTGCCGTAATGAGCAAAACCGTTGCGTTACATACCTTGGGCTGTAAATTGAATTTTTCAGAAACTTCCACCATTGGCCGACTTTTGGAGAATGATGGTTTTGTCAAAAAAAAATTTGATGAGGTGGCCGATGTTTACGTAATCAATACCTGCTCTGTTACTGACAATGCAGATAAAGAATGCAGGCTGTTGGTCCGACGTATCCAACGAAAAGCCCCAGAAGCGATGGTGGTCATTACGGGATGTTATGCCCAGCTAAAACCTGCGGAGATTGCCGCCATCCCAGGGGTAGATCTTGTGCTGGGTGCAGCTGAAAAATTTAATATTACTGAACACCTCAAAGAAATCACAAAAGGCGATCCTACAAAAATCTGCAGCTGCGATATTGAGGATGTAAATATTTTTTCAGCATCACAGTCTATCAACGACCGAACAAGAGTATTTTTAAAAGTACAGGATGGATGTGATTACAACTGCTCTTTTTGTACTATTCCTATGGCAAGGGGGAAAAGCAGAAGTGATTCGATTGAGAATATCCTTGCCAATGTAAAAACAATCGCAGAACAAGGGGTAAAAGAAGTGGTGCTTACTGGAATTAACTTGGGTGATTTTGGAACGTCTAACCAACCACCGCCTAACCAAGAGGATTTCGAGGTAAAAAACAACAATGAGAATTTTTATCAATTGATAAAGGAGCTAGACAAAGCAAATGGCCCACAACGGTATCGAATCTCTTCGATTGAACCCAACCTGCTATCCAATGAAATGATCGAATTTGTTAGC
>JBIKOV010000170.1:0-7183 GCA_044357815.1 Ferruginibacter sp.
ATTATTTAATGGCAAGGATTTGGATGGCTGGCGCACTGCTGGCCAAACTATTTCTACAATAAACGGCTGGGAAGTGAATGACGGGGTTTTACACGTACTAGCTTCAGACCCTACCAGAAATTCAAAATCTGGCGATATCGTTTCTGTAAATCAATTCAAAGCTTTTGAACTCAATTTCGACTTTAAGCTAACCGAAGGAGCTAATTCAGGTATTAAGTATTTTGTTGCCGAATCAGGCACATCTAAAGCTGCACTAGGTTTAGAATATCAAATCCTAGATGATGAACGTCACCCAGATGCAAAATTGGGTATCGAAGGAAATAGAACCTTGAGCAGTTTGTATGACTTGATACCCGCTGATAAAATTAATGCTCGCTTTCAGCAAAAAATTGGTGAATGGAACCATGGTAAAATTGTAGTGTATGCTGATAACCTTGTGCAACATTGGTTAAACGGTTTTAAAGTAGTTGAATATCGCAGGGGAAGCAATATTTACAAAGTATTGGTAGCGCACAGTAAATTTGTAAAAAACAAGAACTTTGGCTTAGCAGATAAAGGGCCTATCTTATTACAAGAGCATGGCAATTCTGTATTTTTTAAGAATATTAAGATTAGAGAGTTGAAAAATTAATTGGTATTTTTTTTATCTATAAAGTTTAGTTCCATATGCCAAGCTATTATCGCATATGGAACTAAACTCATTCAACCGCCCAAAATTGGCCAGACTTAAAATAAAGGAGTAATGTATAAGGGCTATTAAATATTAGTATTTCCTGAAGATCATCTCCTGTCCTCCCCCATTCTTAGCAACCTGATCAATAGCACGTTGAATCGAAACAGCATTATTAGTTTTACCATCGGCAATTGCAGCATAATCTGTAATCGAATTTTTATTTTTCCGGTTCCAGCTAATGATAAAAACGATCATAACAATTAATAATCCAGCATTTAATTTAATAGATTTTATTTTTAAAATTTACTTTATTAATCCTCCATTATTTTATACTACCCTTTTTTTGATGCTGAATTGTTTCAAGTAATGTTACCAGCTCTTTTACCTTATCGGGATATTTTTGATAGAGATTGTTATCCTCATGAATATCTTTATCCAAGTTGTAAAGTTGTCCGATTGCTTCGCCTGTTTTAGGTTTTACCTCCGATGGTTCGGTAAAACCTCCGGAGCCTAATCCTGTGATGAGTTTCCATGGACCCTTTCGAATCGCAAACATGCCTTTAGAAGAAATAATAACAACGGCCTGCTGTGCTGCAGGTTTAATAACTTTTTCTTCCAAATTTGGAAGGATAGAAAAACTATCCCCCGTTTTAAATTGATCGGAACTTTCACCTACCAGTTCTGCGCAGGTAGCCATAAAGTTGACAAGCGAAGTAGTGGCGGAGCTAATGCTGCCAGGTTTTACTTTTCCAGGATAACGCACGATCAACGGAACGCGGTGCCCTCCTTCAAAGGCATCGCCTTTCATTCCCCTGAACTCACCTGCGGAATGGTGGTTGTATTGCTGAACAAAATTCTCGCGCCAGTAAGGCCCATTATCGCTAGTGAAGACCACCATGGTATTTTCAGAAAGTCCAAGACTGTCAAGGGAATGCAGTAGTTTACCAACAGCATCATCCACCATCTGAACATAATCACCATATTCGCCCACTTTCGAATGACCTATGAAACCAGCAGTGGGCACCCATGGGGTATGAGGTGCAGGCATGGCAAAGTAAAGGAAAAAAGGTTGCGGGGCCGCCGAATGATGCTTGATAAAGTCAATTGCTTTATTGGTAAAATTGGGAAGGACATTATAAAAATCAAAAGAAGGGCTCATTAATCCTGCTCTCCAGAAAGCTCCGGTATAACCCGTTTCCAATTTACTTCCAGGGGTATAGCCTATAGGTTGTTCCGTTAATGCATCATTTTCAAGATAGCAGTAAGGTGGCATATCTAAGGACGCTGGCAGAATATAAGAATAGTCAAACCCTTGAGTTCTTGGTCCGTGAATAGGTGGTCTAGAAAAATCAATGTGATCAGGATTCATATCCGATGATATCCCATACAATTTATTTTGATTGATCTCCCGCTGCACCAAGTCTTTGGACCGATCATTTGGAACCCAATCCAATCCAAGATGCCACTTTCCAACTACGCCTGTATAATATGTATGCGACTTAAGCAGTGAAGCAACTGTAGGCTGACCATTTTCAATTAAGGTTCTACTGTAGCCATGCAGCACACCAATAGGCAGCCTGCTTCGCCAAGGGTAGACCCCTGTTAAAATAGAATATCTCGAAGGAGTACAAACACCAGAGGTGGTGTGCGCATCAGTAAAACGCATTCCTTGTTTTGCCAATCGATCAATATTGGGAGTCTTGATTTTTCCCTGAGGATTATAAATCGACAAATCGCCATATCCGAGATCATCGGTAAGAATATAAACGATATTCGGAAGTTTTTTTTTGCCCTTATCCTGTTGAATTTTGTCTCCCTTACCAAATCCAAGCAAGCAGACAGATATTAGCAGTAAAAGATACTTATGGGGTGTATTCATATAACAAATGGCATTTAAAATTAATCGTCAGAATCTTTATCATCCTTTATACAAATCAAACAAATAATAAAATAGCCATTTCGCAAGCGAATCGGCCATTTTCAATTAGCTTATGGAAGACTAGCTACTAATAAAAGGATAACTGTTCTAAGGGATTTTTTAAACCCATTATGACTTATTAAAGTACAATGTCCCTTTTTCACTGCCTTCCGAAGTTTTAGTAACAAAATCATACGTTAACTGATTTCCACTCTCACTTAAAGTCCAGGTTTCTATCGAAGTGACATTTTGATCATCCGAATCGCGTGTAAACGTAGTTGTTGATTCTATCAATAGAGAACTCCCCTTCTCAGACCATTGCGCTTTCGCTTTTCTAGGCATCTCATAAATCACAATTTTATACTCTTTACTATCCAAGGTTAGGTTTTCATTGAAAGTATAGGTTTCTCCATTCGAACTCTCGTATGTCCGCATAGTTTGTAAGCTGTCATTATTAACTTTAAAGCTAATTTCAGAAAGCAAAAGCGAACTGCTAGAAGGAGAAGATTTTACCTTATCAATTTTCCAATTACCAGTATAACCAGTTTTTCCATCCCCTGCAAATACAGAAACAGCAATAATCAAAGAAGCCAAAAGGCTAAAAAAAATTTTAATTTTCATAGATTCTAATTTAGTTAAGGTTTTTATTTAGCGTAACGTCTACAAATCAACACTAATATAATGTAATTCCAAAAAAAACGGGCAATTCGGTTTAACAAGCAAAAATAAAAAGAGGCCCTTAAAAGCTTTTTTCGCCTTTTGTTTTTAAATTGTACTTATTAGTTGAACTCAGCATCTAAATATGTTTATAATAATGAAAAATCTTATAGTATTATCATTGCTTATCTTTTTAGTCTTACAGGCGAACGGGCAAAGCGAATTTTCGGGAAAAAAGTCCATTTCTTTTCAGGATATACAGGCTCAGGGGCTTCTGGAAAAGCACCTTCAACTGTCGTTCAACCGCCTTCAGGAAGGCTATTTTCAGTGGAAGTCCATTTCGGAGATTAACCGGAAATCGTTTCCCGGCGATGCGGTTGGACGGTGTATCAACGGATTAACACTGCTGTCGCAGGTTTTGCACCTACCGGCTCCTTCCAATTTGAAGGACATCATGGCCAATTACCATGAACTCGAAAACAGCGAAGGCTATTTCGGTGCCCTGTTACCTGACTCCCGTGCCAACGAGGACGTGATGGCCGGCCATAATGGGCTTTTGTGCGGTTTGACTGAGTATGTTCTCTGGACAAACGATGCAAAGGCCAAACAGCGGTTAAAATCGGTAGTTGATAGCCTGATTATTCCTATTCGAGAAGCGATTAAGTTTTACCGCATTGATTCGGAAGAAGGGAAAAAGATGAACTGGGTTTTGTCGGGGGGCGATATCGGACAGTTGTTTCTAGCGCTCGATGGCATGACCCGCGCATATACCGTTTATCCCTGCGCCGGGTTGAAAGCAACCATCGAAACGGCAATCGACCGGTACCGGAAACTAGACCTGGTGGCCATTAGCGCCCAAACACATGCCATGCTTTCGGCCACTACAGCCATTGCCCGTTGGTACGAAATACAGCGCCGTCCCGAAGATTTGGCTTTTGCCGAAAAGTTGTACAAACAATACCGCGATTTGGCAATGACCGAAACCTACGAAAACTTCAACTGGTTCAACAAACCGGAATGGACAGAAGCCTGTGCTGTAACCGACTCGTATATTCTAACTGTAACTTTGTGGCGTTTGACAGGAAAAGCTGAGTATCTGGAAGACGCACACCATATCCTTTTCAACGGGGTGTTGGCCGGACAACTGCGAAACGGTGGGTTTGGCACTTCGAAGTGTTTGTGCGATCAAACCGGTGTTTGTATTGTAAAGGAACACAATGAAGCTCCGTTTTGTTGCTCCATGCGTGGTGCCGAAGGTTTGTCGCGGGCCTTGCAGTATAGTTATTTTATTGATGGAGATATCGTTACTGTGCCATTTTATGAAACAAGTACCGCCATTCTCCGGCTACAAAATGGCAACTGCACAATGAAAGAAACTTCCCGCTATCCGTACGAAGGTCATGTGAAGTTCGAGGTTATTGAAAGCACTGTATCGGGGGAGACTACAATGCAGTTTTTCGCACCATCATGGATCGAACCGGGTAGTTTCACAATAAAGATAAACGGTAAAGTAGCGAATTGTCAGGCAAGTAGCTCTTTTGTTAAACTGACCTTGAAATTAAGTAAGGGAACGACTGTTGAACTGTCATTCAAACAAAAACAGGGTGCCACAACCGCACTTCACCCCGACAAATCGCCCGGGGCGGTCAGGTATTTCAATGGCCCCTTACTGTTATGTTCGGCAACCGAAGCGGCAGACGAACCATTTATTCCGGTTCTGGATTTGGTTGAAAAGGGCAGACAAGGGTTCGTGTATTTCCCGAAGGTCAAACCTCAAACAAAAAATGAGACTTCTAATGGGCAAGGTATTTCAGGTGCTGAAAATGACTGTGTAATCTACCGGAGCAACCTTCCGAAAGAAAAGGTAACTAGTGGAATGCAAAAGCTTTTAGCTGATTTAAAATACGACCGCAATTCGGTGATATTTTGTTATTTGTGGAATACGCCTCAGGAAGTATTGCAGCTCATCCTGCAATGGCCCGAAACAGCAGAAATGCCTGGACCGGAAAATGTAGTATTGGAATGGACCGAATCAGGAAATAAATTGAGCAACTCTAAGCCTGGTATTATCGGCAATGGCAGGCAGTGGGTTTATTCTCTTCATACGCCCGACAAAGCGAAAGCAATAAACAACCTGGTATTTAGGTTAAAGTCACAGGATATACCTCTCGCAAAGATTGGCAGTCCCGAAATCTCACTTATCAAAAAATGAGGAAGTGGATTTCAGTAAACGAATCTTAACAGAATAAAAACTCCTTTAAACGATATTATCGGGTAAATTTAGGCCCTGGATGGTGAACTGCTGGGACTCAATGCAACTGTTGGCTTTCTATGGTTAAAAGTGCCTTTTTAAATTGAGCTTTATAGTCGATATTTGTGAATGTTGTTACCATCTGTTGATGGTACAAAAGTCGCTCTGTTAAAGGGTTATAACTAATTAGTGCATACTTTTATTTACCCACAACAGCCTTACAAAATGCGCCCAATTCTCCGATACTTTTTATCCCGGCAAATTAATCATGCCTTTTCAAACTCAACACATTGTTGGTGTCGATCTGAGCTAGGCTGGAATAATGGTTATGGGATTTATTACCCCCCCCATAATTGGTCCATTCTACTGGTGACTTACAAGAACTCAGAATAGATATAATTACAAAAAATAAAATGTATGGCAAACTTTGAACGTTTCTAATACGAACAGTGTTTGATGATTGAATAATAAATTGGAAATGAAATACCACTTCAGATTGACCTTGTTTGCCAACATTGACAGCAAACTGAATTGCTAGTATAACTATTTTGCAATCGCTCTCATTTTTTGAGAAGTATACGTACTAAAATAACCAAGGCATCCACCCACTATATTATTTACAGGGTTTGCAGGGGAAGTGGGCTGGCCATTAGTTGGATCCAAACCACTTAGCTGTTTGAAATACTCGAAAACATTTTTATTAATACATTTCATTTCTAATTCAACCATGTCGCCAAGAGCTATATATGAACTGTCATTAAATAGCTGACGGGCAATATATTTGCCATCACTTAAACGATCGTCAAAAACGAAAATTCGATTGATACGTCTTCCATTAACCAGCTCTTCGAATTGATAGTAATTATTCACATTGGCTGGATCTTTAAAATTTGGCATTGGACTAATGACATTTCTGCCAAATCCTTTATTGTGCTGAAAGGTTATGGAATCTAAAGGCACCTGCTTGGGCATGGCACTTGTAGAAGTATAATTAGCCCCATTAATAGATACATACAATGAATACGTATGTCCAATAATACCTTTTAAATTGAATGCCCTATAGGTTCCTAGACTGGTTTCATTTAAAGTTGAAATGATACCGCTATTGCCGTCTTTAATTGTCACTACTGCTCCTGAAACACTAGGGAAGATATTGTCTTGAGAGAAGTTAATCGTTTTGCTTATGGTAACAGTTGTTGTGTCAGAAACATTAGTCATATTGCCCTGGATAACCAACTTGGGTGCTGTATCATTCAGATTAATGTCAATCACTTTAGTACAGGAAGTTAGAGTGATCAGGCCTACTAAAATTGAATAAGCAATTATTTTTAATTTCAATAATTTTCGCATGGCTTAGAATTTAAAATTGTAAGTGATTGCTGGCACCATTTTGAAAAGTGTTGTCTGCACTGCCTGTGTTTTTTGAGGATTATCTTTATCCTCCCGGAAGTTGATTGCAAAGGCATTTTCACGTCCGTAAGCATTGTAGATGGAGAATGTCCAACTATGATCTTTTTTAGCAGTTTTTTTGCCCTGTAGGGTTGCACCAATATCCATCCTATGATAATTTGGCATCCGGTAGCCATTTCTTTCTGTATAATAAAAGACCGTTTGTCCATTGATATTATATTTGCCACTTGGAAAGGTTACCGCATTACCAGTATAATAAACAAAAGTGGCAGAA
>JBIKOV010000171.1:0-7168 GCA_044357815.1 Ferruginibacter sp.
ACCCTGACTGTTAGGTGGAAGTTGCCAAATGTCGTATCCCCTATAATTGGAGCTAACAGGGTCAACCCATTCTGATGTATGTTTAGCCAAATCTTCGGTGGAGAGAAAGCCACCTTCTTTTATAACCGTGCTTGCAATGGCTTCAGCTGTAGGTCCTTTGTAAAAACCATCTCGACCAAAACGGGCAATTAATTGCAAAGTCATTGCCAGTCCAGGGTTTTTAAACAATTGACCTTTAACCGGCGGTTTGCCATTGGGCATGTAGGTTTGCCTATATCCTTCATATTGCTTTAAAGTGTTGGCATATTCATCCCATAAAAACGCTACTACTTCCGATACCGGAAAACCATTGTTGGCATATTGAATAGCAGGGGATAACAGTTCGGCCATAGGTATTTTGCCAAACCGCCCGTGCAAAGTGTACCATGCATCTACACAACCTGGAACAGAAACAGAGAGGGCTCCGTAAGAAGGTATTTTTTGATAGCCGTTACTTTTAAGAAAATCGAGCGACATTCCTTGCGGCGATTTACCGCTTCCATTGAGTCCATATAGCTTCTTTGTTTTTTCGTCCCACACTATAGCGAATAGATCTCCGCCAACTCCATTGCCTGTTGGTTCTACTAACCCCAACATGGCATTGGCTGCAATGGCAGCGTCTACCGCTGTCCCACCTTTTTTTAAAACTTCCAGCCCTGCCTGTGTTGCCAAGGGGTGGCTGGTAGCAACCATACCCTTTTGACCCAACACCTCCGAGCGGCTGGCAAAATGATTGTTACTATAGCGATACTGCGCCAAGCCAACAAGGCAAAACGACTGTAATACAAACCATATAATTCCTTTCATGACTACTTTAAACATAAACTCACTTTAAATAATGCTATTCAGTAAATTATTTCATCCACCAAATTTTGGTGTTGATATCGTCCGGCCCCTGAATTTTTAAAGCTTCAGTATAATTATCTCTGTTTGTAACCTGCACACTTTCGGGGTAAAGAAATCTTACTGGAATGCGGTCGCCGTTAAAATTTACTTTAGAAGGTGTAAGTACAGGATATCCTGTACGTTTCCATTCGTGCCATGCCTGCCAGTCGTTATAAAACAAAGCAATCCAGCGTTGTGTTCCTATCAGCTCAAGCGCATTCGTAGCATTGTAAACAACGCCCGGTTGATTGAGGTAGGTTGAAGTAGCAGATATATTTACACCTGATACCGATTTGTAGTAATCCATTGAAGCCTTAATTCCGTCTTCATAATATTTCTTTGCATCCCCGGTGATATACCCTTTTACTACACTTTCCGCCAAAATGAATTTCAACTCAGACACCATCATTATCTGACCTTGAGCTGGCACCGAAACTTGTATGTCTCTGTAATACATAAGACCTATTGCAGAGGATTTGGGAACAATATTGCTTCCAAGGTTAACATCAGTTTCTCCATTTAACACACCGGCATATTTTGGCGAGCCTGCAGTAACAGACTCTGGGGTAGGCTGAAAAAATATGGGCAAACGGGGATCTTGCAACGTATTTAATTTATCGGAAAATGTTTTGGAAAGACGAACGTATTGTATGTCGCCTGAACGTGTTGATGTTAACGGGAAAAGATTAGGTGCTTCAACATATTTCAACGCTGCATTATGGGCAACCACATTCATTAGAGGATATTTGTCAGGGTTGGCTAACATCTCACTCATATCGGCGGAGGGGTCCACTTTGTTTGATCTTCTTAGGAGTAATCGCATACACAAGCTGTTTGCGAATATTTTCCATTTTAGAACATCTCCATTAAACAGGATATCATTTTTAATAAGTCCTTTTTTGGCGTCTAAAAGCAAATTAGCCTCTTTCAATTCTTTAATCAGACCCGCATAAATTACATCTTGAGAATCGAATTTTGGAAGATAGACAACCGAACCGCCATCTATCCCTTTTTTACCCTGCAACGCTTCTTTGTAGGGCAGGTTGCCGTAACCGTCTGTCATACGGGAGAAAAGAAGTGCCCTCATAATTTTGGCAACAGCCTTGTAATTGTCTAAACCTCTTTCATTTGCTATGTCTAAAAGGTTCTGCACATTCCGTAGGTTGGCATAGTCATTATTCCAAGTACTGGTTGAGCCTAACCGATACCTGTCAATTGACGGCTCGCGAACCTGGGTCATATATTGCATTAGAACATTTCCGCTGGAAAAACCATCACCCACCAAATTATTAACTGAACCCCTGATGATGTTTACCATCAGTAGTTCTGGGTTTATTACTTCCGGGTTATTGGGATTGGAGTTAATCTCCTCAAAATTTTTATCACAACTAGTCATGGCTAAAGTGATAAGAAGTACTATAGAAAAGAGTATTTTTTTCATTTAGAGAGTATTTATTGATTAGAATTTAAAGTTTAGATTAATACCAAAGCTTCTGGAAGCGGGTAAGGACATGTTCTCTGAACCAGGAACCACCGCATCGCCAGACATGGCAGAAGTATCTGGATCAACATGTGGTACTTTTGTCCAAAGCGCAAGGTTTCTTCCAACTAACAAGATAGATATATCTTTAACAGGGCTTCGTTTCAACCATTTTTTAGGAATAGTATATCCGATTTTAACCTCTCTCAGTTTAAGCCATGTGCCATCAAATGTTCCAGCTTCTCCGTTAAAATAGGCACCCCAATATGTTTCACCCCTTACGTTCACATCGTTGGTAACATACTTGCCAGCTGGATCAAGCTTAACACCCTTACCTACAATACCATTCTCTCTGCCTTCAAGAGATTCTACAAGTTGTCCTGCTTCATTAGCGCGTACGTACATGTAAGGATAAAATTCACCACCAAATCTCCAGTCAAACAAGCAACTAGCTATGATGCCTTTGTAGTTAAAGTTGTTTGAGATACCTGCCGTCCAATCCGGATTATAGTTACCAAGTAGTTTAAGTGTAGGATCGTCTTGGGTGATTCCGTTGAGGTAAATGATATTTCCTGCGGGGTCTCTTCTAAAAGTGGTTCCGTACATATCGCCCATTCTACCTCCTACTCTTGCCTGATTAGATAATACGGTGCTTGGTAATTGATAAGTATCTAAACCATCTGCTAACTCTTTTACAAAGGCTCTGTTAGATGCCCAGTTCATGCTAACGTCCCATTGAAACGACTTGTTTTTTACAGGGATAATGTTCAACATCACTTCAAAGCCATGGCTTTGTATTTTGCCGGCATTTACGGAATGAGATGTATATCCTGTTGTTGGATCGATGGCCAGGTTAATGATTTGATTTTTACTGATCGTATTGTAATAGGTAAAATCAACGTTTAGCCTGTTTTTGAAGAAACGCATTTCTGTACCCATTTCATAGGTATCTAGCATTTCCGGCAGAAGGTTGGCATTGGCAATAGAAGAAGGTTCAGAAACAGTTTGAAAGCTTGACCATGCTGTACCGTAACCATAAACATTTCTTAACCTGTAAGGCCTTGTGTCATTACCTACTCTTGCCCAACTTAACCTTACTTTACCGTAAGTAAGTGGGGATTTAGCAGGTAATTGAAAAAAATCAGAAAATACACCACTCAACGATACTGAGGGATAGAAATAGGAGTTATTTGCCGCTGGCAGAGAGCTTGACCAGTCATTTCTGGAAGTTACATCTAGATAGATGGCATTTTTATATGCTACCTGACCATAACCATACAAACTATTGATAGCATATTTTGAATCGAACTGTGTACCAACAAGCGGTATAGCGGAATTGCCAAGATTATATAGCCCAGGGATACTCAATTGACCAGCAGTATTCGTTAAACTTTCCTGAGTCTGGCTCCTCTGGTTACCTCCAGCAGAAACTTTAAAGTTCCAGTCGCTGTTCAATTCTTTTTCATAACTCAGCAAAAAGTCAGAATTCATTTCCATATACAAGAGCTTATCCAAGCTGTACATTCCTTGTTGAAAAGAGTTGGTGCCCACAGCACGGCGGGTATCATGTCTTTCATTGCTCTGATCCAAACCTGTTCTTAACAATAGGCTCAACTCGGGTGTAAACTGATAATTTAACGAAACATTACCCACTAACCTAGCTTTGTTCAAACCATTAAGGTTTTCGTAAGCGCCGAAGTAAGGGTTATCGTTGAACCTGTAATTATATGTAAACGGTCTTGTACCTTCAAATCCCTTAAACCAGTACTTACGCATTTTGTCTGTACGCACCTGCCTGCCTTCCCATATCCATGTGTATACTGGGCTTTGGTTTCCGTAACCAATAACCGTTCTGTTTTTACTGTTGGTCTCAATATAATTTACGGATGTATTTACAGAGAGTTTGTCGGTGAATTTGTAAGTAGCATTAAGAGAAATATTGTCTCTTTTCTGATCCGTGTTAGGAACAAGACCTGATTGTATTAAATTAGTATAAGACAATCGTAAAGATCCTTTGTCGTTTCCGCCTGATATAGCAATATTATTACTAAGCGTATGGCCGGTTTCGTAAAAATCTTTTACATTATCAGGAGAGGGGAGCCATTTAATAATTTCACCATTCAAAGGAGGATATTCAGTATTCACAGGCACTTTCATGTCTCTGCCATCCAGTTTAGGCCCCCAGCTTCTGCCACCATCGCCAATATTATAAGCGCCACCAGTACCCTGACCATAAGAATTTTGATAATCAGGCAACAGCATCACTTTTTCAATACTAGCGGTTGAGTTAACAGAAATGCCAATACCTTGGTTAGTTTTCCCTTTCTTAGTAGTGATGAGCACCACTCCGTTTCCGGCTCTTGAACCGTACAACGCTGCAGCTGTAGGTCCTTTCAGTACGGTAATAGTCTCAATGTCATCCGGATTGATTTCTCCGGCGGCATTACCATAGTCAACATTTCGAGCAGTTGACACAGCATTGCTGATAGGAGTGCCATCCACAATAAACAAAGGCTGATTGTTTCCTGCTAGAGAAGTCTCTCCGCGGATAACAATCTTAGATGAGCCACCGATGCTATTTGAACCGTTTACTACATTTACACCAGCTATTCTTCCAGCAAGTCCATTCACCAGGTTTGTTTCTCTGGCTTGTGTCAACACATCGCCCTTCACTTCCTGAACCGAGTAGCCCAATGCCCTCTTTTTGCTAGTAATACCAAGCGCTGTAATTACTACATCTTGCATCTGAAGGGAAGCTGCATATAAATCAATATTTAAAAATTCGTCAGAAGCAGTAACAAGCTTTTGATCATAACCAATAAAACTGACAACAAGAACAGCCCCTTTTTGAGCGCTTATTTCAAATGTACCATCTATAGAAGATGTAACCCCTAATGTTGTGTTTTGAACCATTACATTAACGCCTTGAATGCCTTTTTTTGTTACAGCATCAATAACCCTACCTTTTAAGAAGGTTTCCTGTCCTTTGGAGATAAATGGAAGAAAACCAAATCCAATAATTGAAAGAATAATAATTTTAAACATTTTGCTAATTTTAGTATGTCTTATAAATAATTAGCAAATTTGTTTTTTTTGTGTTACTAAAAAGTTACTGCAAAATGATATAAATGTTACCATTTGTTTCAGCAGTATCATTGCATGAGATGATAGCTACTGACATGATTATTGTAACCCCAATTTTTATAAATTTTTTCATATAGTTTTTTTAATTTTACTAAAGTATTGTTCCAATAAATCATTATTCATCCATTAATTTTTGTAAATAAGATAATATAATCATACCAATACCAAACAGCATAAACAATACACCACTGCAGATATTTACAGAAGTATTTAATGCTGTATTGGTTGTTCCGCCAAAATGATAAATAACCAGTAATGCCCCTACTATTGTAAAAAACATTCCAATAACAAACCGCAGGTCTAATAATTTTTTCATGTGCTACTCTCTTTATTTTATTTATCAGAAAATAATATTTAATGCCAACGTGGCCAGCAATACAATAATGCCCAGTACAAGCCGATTTTTGTACCATACTTTTTCGCTGTCTTTTTGCCTTGGTGTTAAACTGTACATTAATCCTACTAGGCTACTTTCAGGCCTTAGTTTTGTAAACAAACTAACAAAAAGTGTAATAATAAAACAAACTACAAAGGCAATCCAAGCAATATTAAAAGCCTGACTGGTGCCTGAATAGAATGTATGAAGATTTGCTATCCAGCCTCCCTTGCCTTCGGCTGTTGTTAGGCCATGTGTTAATGCCGCTGCCGCTGTTCTTGAAAGTAAACCATAGAAAGCGCCGTTAGCGGTTGTTCTTTTCCAGAACATACCCAAAAAGAAGGTGGCGAATAAAGGCGCATTTACAAAACTGAAAACTAATTGCAATAAATCCATAATACTATTGTAACCCCTTGCAACATATGCAGTAGCAATAGAGAGTATAATACCAAGTATGGTTGTAGCCTTTGCTAAATCCACCACATGCACATAATCCCGTATACAGGTGCCATCCGAAGTATCATAATCATTACCAAAAACAACCAATTCCTCTCTCAACCCTGCCGCAGTTTGCGTTATAAAAGGCATCAGGTTATTGGGTATTCCAATTGGTAACTCACCGAGCAATCCAGAAGTATGTGCACCAACGGGATTAAAATAACGCAGTGCGATGCAGTGTATATTTCCAGTGGCAGCTACTTTCTCTAAAATATCTTCGCCCATTTGTTTGGTACTGCCATATGCAGACAGGAATTTTTTAAAAGCCGTGGATTCTGTTACAGGCAATTCATCTGCTTCGCCATATACAGTGGCAGAAGAAGAAAAGACAATATTGCGTATACCAAAAGTCTCCATACATTCAAGCAGGGTAATTAAAGAGAAAAGATTATTTTTAAAATACTTCAACGGCTTAATCACTGATTCTGCTACCGCTTTAGATGCAGCAAAATGAATAACAGCAGCTATATATTTTTCAGCGGCTAATACTTTTAACAGCTTTTCTTTCTCCAGCATATTTATTTCATAAAATTTAGGCCTTGCTATCATGGAAATTGATAGTTTTTTTATTGATACCCCAAAAGAATTTTCAACTTACAAAAATGGCTTACGCACTAGAAGAGCCGTTGAGCGAAATATTGAAATTATTGGAGAAGCATTAAATAGAGTAATTGTTAGAGATGATACTATTAACATTACAAATGCTAGAAAAATTATTGATACTAGAAATAGAATCATTCATGGTT
>JBIKOV010000172.1:0-7164 GCA_044357815.1 Ferruginibacter sp.
ATGAATAAGGTTCCCGCTGCATTGGCTTTTTCTTTTATTCCTGATCAATTGTAAATAAAACAGTGTATGAAAAGAAATGAATTTATAAAAAATAGCGGTTTAATAAGTGCTGCATTGTTGCTGAAAGATTTTTCTTTTGCCCAGCCCAATACGCTATTTCCGGTAGTAAGGGTTCCTTATGAAAAAAGAAAATTTCATAGTAAGGCAGTGGAAGCTGCCATTATTGAATTTCAGCAAAACGTAAAAAATAAAGAGCTAGGATGGCTTTTTGAAAACTGCTTTCCCAACACACTGGATACTACCGTAGATTTTGAAATGGTCAATGGCAAACCAGATACCTATGTGATTACCGGAGATATCGATGCCATGTGGCTTAGAGATAGTACTGCACAGGTTTGGCCTTATTTGCTTTTAATTAAAAAGGATACCGAATTACAGCAATTGATTGCGGGGGTAATCAACCGACAGGTAAAATGTATTTTAAAAGACCCCTATGCTAATGCTTTTTATAAAGATGAAAATAAAATAAGTGAATGGAAAACGGACCTCACTGATATGCAGCCCGGAACCCATGAAAGAAAATGGGAAATTGATTCCCTTTGCTATCCAATAAGACTTGCCTATAATTACTGGAAGTTGACCAACGATGCTTCACCTTTTGATTTGCAATGGAAGGATGCTATCAAGGCTACCTTGCATACTTTCAAAGTGCAGCAGCGAAAAAAAGGCAATGGTCCATATACTTTTCAACGTTCCACTTCTTGGGCCACCGATGGAGTTCCATTGTCAGGGTATGGTTATCCCATAAAGCCAGTAGGTTTAATTTGTTCTATGTTTCGGCCAAGTGACGATGCTACTGTTTTCCCTTTTCTGATTCCTTCCAATTTTTTTGCAGTGGTAAGTTTGCGCCAGGCGGCTACCATGGTAAAGCAAATTTTTACAGATGATTCATTGTCAAATGAATTAAACGCATTGGCCAATGAAGTTGAAAAAGCGATAAAGAAATATGCAATTATTGATCATCCTCAATATGGAAAAGTATATGCTTATGAAGTGAATGGTTTTGGAAGTTACCACTTAATGGATGATGCTAATATACCTAGTTTATTATCGTTGCCATATTTAAATGCTGTTAAAAATACTGATCCTGTATATATCAATACACGTAAAATGTTATTATCAGTTAATAATCCATTTTTCTTCAAGGGCAAGGCTGCAGAGGGTATCGGTGGTCCGCATGCGGGTATGGATATGATTTGGCCTTTAAGTATTGTGATGCGTGGCTTAACAAGTAAGGAAGATGCTGAAATAAAGACTTGTATTTCAATGTTACAGCAAACTCATGGTGCAACCGGGTTTATGCATGAGTCTTTTCACAAAGATGATGCGGCCAATTTTACACGTAAATGGTTTGCATGGGCCAATACCATTTTTGGGGAGCTGCTTTGGGAAGTATATCAATCCAAGCCACATTTGCTAGTGTAGTGATTGGGTACATGATCCAAAAAAAAATGGGTAAGATTTGGACTAAGTTTATTGTACCCTTATTACTGCTCAATAGACTAAAAGAGTGGGTATTGATTTTAAAAATAAAATGATTATGAAACAAATTTTTGCATTATTGATGTTGAGTTGCCTTTTTTTTACTGCAAAGGCTCAGACAAAGGTGAATATTATACCTCAGCCGGTCAGTCTGCAGCAAAAGGAGGGTTATTTTATATTGGATGACAATACGACTATCCGTTGCAGTAATACTAATAAGGAATTAATGGCAGCGGCCAATTTTTTTGCAGCCTATGTGAAAAATATTTCAGGCTATGCCTTGCCGGTGAATGTTGCCAAAAAACAGTCTGTGCAGTTGGTGATTTCAAAGATGTCGGAGTTGGGAGAGGAGGGATATCAACTCGATGTATCCAACAATGCCATTGTCATTACCGCTAATACCAAGGAAGGAATTGTGTATGGAATGCAAACACTTTTTCAGACGATGCCACCCATACGAACCAATGCGGTACTACAAATACCTTGTATGATGGTTAGTGACTATCCCCGATTTAAATGGAGAGGAATGCATTTGGATGTTAGTCGTCATTTTTTTTCAACAGATGTTATCAAGCAGTACCTTGATTTGATGGCTTCTTATAAGATGAATGTATTTCACTGGCATTTGACTGATGGTGGTGGTTGGCGTTTGGAAATTAAGAAGTATCCAAAGCTTACTCAACAGGCTGCCTGGCGGGTGGATGATTTAGGAAAACCATGGAATTGGGCATCTGTACAGTTTACTGCAGACAAAGAAAAAGCTACTTACGGTGGTTATTATACGCAGCAACAGGCCATGGAAATTGTGGCCTATGCCAAGGTTAGGAATATCACCGTGGTTCCTGAAATTGAAATGCCAGGCCATTCGGAAGCCGCCATGGCAGCATATCCTGAACTATCTTGCAGCAAGATCAATTATTTTGGTCAGCCCGGTAATTTTTTTGCCAGTAAGGTGGAAGGGAATTATTGCGCAGGTAATGAACAGGCTTTTGTTTTTTTGCAGGATGTACTCACCGAGGTGATGAATGTTTTCCCGTCAACCTACATTCATATCGGGGGAGATGAAGTAGATAAATACAGCTGGAAAAATTGTGTTCATTGTCAGGCAAGAATGAAGAAGCAAGGATTGAAGAATGAAAATGAATTGCAGAGTTATTTTATTAAGCGCATTGAGAAATTCATTGTTAGTAAAAAAAGAAAAATGATTGGCTGGGATGAGATTTTGGAGGGAGGTCTCGCCCCTGAAGCTACCGTGATGAGCTGGCGTGGCGAAAGCGGTGGTATAGAAGCAGCCAAGATGAAACACGAAGTAGTGATGACTCCAGGTTCACCCTGCTATTTTGATCATTACCAGGCAGGTCCAGATGGCGAACCACTGGCTATTGGTGGATTCAATACCGTTAAAAAAGTATATGACTATGAACCTATTCCCAAAGAATTGGACGCTACTCAGGCTAAATATGTATTGGGCGCTCAGGGAAATGTTTGGACAGAATATATTGCCACTGCAGCTCATTTGGAATACATGGTTCTTCCACGTATGCCCGCATTGGCAGAAGTATTGTGGACTCCGGCAAAAAATAAAAATTGGGAACAATTTAATCAACGTTTACAGTTATTGTTTAAGGCTTATGATCAAAAAGGATTACATTATTCTCCAGGAAATTATACTGTAGCAATCCAACCGATTTCAAAAAATGGGAAACTCATGGTTGCCCTTATTGGAGATGCATTGGATACCAAAATAGTATACACAACAGACGGAACTTCCCCAACGCTTCAAAGTAATCTCTATCAACAACCCATTGTTGTCAGCGAATCAATGACAATTAAAGCAATTAGCACTTTGGGTGGAAAACTAATGGGAGGTAAACCTAGTTCCCAATCATTTGTGCTACACAAGGCTATTGGAACCAATGTAGTATATACCAATCCTGTCAGTGCAAATTATTTGGCTGATGGCCCCAATTCATTGACTGATGGCGTTAGGGGTACCACTGCTGCTGGTAAGTACTGGCACGGGATTGATGAGAAAGACCTCGTTGCAACCCTTGATTTGGGTGAACAAAAATTGATTCAATCAATTAGCTTGGGTTGTCTTCAAAATTATAAAGATTGGATTTTTTTACCCCAATCAGTATCATTTGAAATTTCAACCGACGGCCTTACTTTTACCTTATTACAAACCATTGCAAATCCAATTTCCGTGAGTGAGGTAAATGCGTTGTTACATGATTTTACGGTTCAATTTCCGATACAAAAAGTTAAATGGATTAGAGTTACTGCAAAAAATATCGGATTTTGTCCAATAGGGCATAGCGGAGAAGGGCAACCTGCCTGGATATTTGCGGATGAAATTATTGTAAAATAATTTTAATATATAACATCACTAGTGTCCGGTAAAAATAGTTATTAGTTCTTTGTAAGTCTTGGTGCATAACCTTATTTTAAGTATGGAAATACCCAATAATGTAGTTGAAATCAAAAAAACGGTTTTCCCTGATGAGTTCATTGTAGATTAATCGAGGATTTATCTAAAAAAGTAGATTGAGAACCAATATCTCTTTTTTCAGAGAAGACTTGAATTGAGTAATCCATTTTTTTGATATTATAATCCATCTTTTCTAATGGGTACTAATTTATTTTTAATCATCTAATTCTTTAAATGGTTCAAATTTTCGAAAATTATTGACAATAGGTATATATCTATTTATTTTTTAATGTGTATACCAATTTTAAGTAAATATCATTTTAACAGATGATTCTATAATGGATTTACTTTTAATGACATACTTTTGAATTCAAAATGACTTAACTTTTTTTGTAAATTGTAAGCTATATGAAATCTAAGTTTTTAATTGTAATTGTCCTGTTGCTAGCTTCTTTTGTAGGTTGGCTTTCTTGTATGCATTCCACTAGTAGTGTTGCCAACAAAATGCCTGATCAGGTAAGTTACAATTTCCATATTCGCCCCATTTTATCTGATAAATGTTTTAAGTGCCATGGGCCTGATAAAAATAAAATGGAAGCAGGTTTACGATTAGATATACCTGATTCAGCATTTGCTCCTTTAAAAGAAACAAAAGGGGCTTTTGCCCTTGTGCCATTTAAGCCGGATGAATCGGAAGTATACAAGCGTATATCCTCTACCGATTCAGCTTATCTGATGCCTTCTCCATCTTCTCATTTGGGCTTATTATCCTCCTATGAGATTGCCCTTTTTAAAAAATGGATCAATCAAGGAGCGAAATATGAGCGGCATTGGGCATTTGAAAAACCTATAAAAGCAGCTTTACCATCTATCGATCACAAGGAACAGGCCGTTAATGGAATTGATTACTTTGTTTTTAGTAAGCAGGAACAAATGGGGCTTTCTCACAATGAACAATCCGATAAGGAAAGGTTGTTAAAACGTGTATCACTTGATCTCACCGGACTACTTCCCTCCGAAAAAATGATGGCACAATTTGCTGCCAACCAAAGCAACAATGCTTATGAAACAGCCGTTGATCTATTATTGGGTACACCCGCTTATGGCGAAAAAATGGCAGTTCATTGGCTCGATATAGCTCGGTATTCGGATAGCTATGGTTACCAAGATGACAATGTTAGAACTCAATGGGCTTGGCGCGACTGGGTGATACATGCATTCAATAAAAATATTCCTTACAGCGAATTTCTTACCTGGCAAATTGCGGGAGACATGCTCCCCAATGCAACAAAAGAGCAAATGCTAGCCACTGCTTTTTTTAGAAACCATAAGTATACTGAAGAAGGAGGCATTATTCCTGAAGAATATCGAATTGGATATATTCTTGACAAAACCAAAACATTTACGAAGGGTATATTGGGATTGACTGCTGAATGTGCCCAATGCCATGATCATAAGTATGATCCGATTTCTCAAAAAGAATATTACCAAATGTTTGCGTTTTTTAATAATACGAAAGAAGTGGGTTTTGAAGGTGATGTGGGTTCATCCAAACCTGCCAAATCTCCCATATTAACTATTTCTGATGCTGACAAAAGTCTTTTGACCTTCCTTAATAAAAAAGACACCGGCAATTTGTTTGTTTCTGTAATGGGGGAAAATGACACGTTGCGTAGAACCTATATATTAGAACGTGGTGTGTACGATCATCCTTCCACGGAGGTGTTTCCATCTGCATTAAAATCTGTATTGGCATTTGACACTATCAAAAGTCAACGCAATAGATTGGGCCTTGCTGCTTGGACAGTCAACAAGGAAAATCCGCTTACTGCAAGGGTTTTTGTGAATCATGTTTGGCAGGAAATTTTTGGAAGAGGACTAGTAAAAACCGCCGGAGATTTTGGCATGCAGGGAGAATTGCCTACGCATCCCGAACTACTCGATTGGTTGGCTGTAGACTTTATGGAACATGGTTGGGATGTTAAGCGCTTAATGAAACAGATTGTGCTGTCAGCTACTTATCGTCAATCATCCAAGGTAAACCCAGAGAATTACAAGCGTGACCCCGAAAATATTTACCTTACCCGTGCACCTCGTCAAAAAGTGCAAGCCGAATTTGTACGGGATATTATTTTATCAGGAAGTGGCTTACTGGTAAACACCATTGGGGGACCAAGTGTTAAGCCTTATCAACCCAAGGGGCTTTGGGAAATGGCTAGTTCCGGTAGGGGAGAATTGAGAACCTACAAGCAAGATAAAGGGGATGCCCTTTATCGTAGAGGAATGTATACTTTTATTAAGTTAACAGTCCCTCCACCCAGCATGATATTATTTGATGCCAGTAACCGTGATCAATGTGAAGTAAAGCGCTCTCAAACTAATACTCCTTTGCAAGCATTGATGATGATGAATGACCCAACGGTGCTGGAAGCTTCCAGAGTGTTGGCTCAAAAGCTGATGAAAGAAAATTTATCTTCCGATCTTAAAATTAAAACAGCTTTTCATCGCATCATTTGTAGAATACCTGGAGTGAAGGAAAATGAAATTTTGAAAAGCTATTATGAAGACCAGTTAAAACAGTTTCGTCAAAAACAATTGGATGCATCATCCACATTGCATGTGGGTGAATTTCCTTTTACTGAAAATTTAGACATGAATGAAACTGCGGCATTGATGAAGGTGATCAATATGATTTATAACATGGAAGAGGCTATTATCAAATCTTGATTATAAAAATGAAATGGGTTAATTTGATCAGGATTTTTTATCAATGCGTAATTGTAAAATTGTACTCTTGCGCCTAGCTGATTTTTCAAATTTCAAATTTTGTTTTGATTTATACCGAATTGTAAAAAAGAAGTTCAAAACAGAATGATTAATAAGTTGGCTAAATGAGATTTAAAATTTTAATAGTTACCGCTTTGTTGCTGCTAATATTTTTTGGCTGGCTTTACCATATTCAATCTGTCAATCAATCGGCTATGCCGCAGTTGATCAGTTATAATTTTCACATTAGACCAATTCTATCTGATAAATGTTTTAAATGCCATGGCCCGGATAAAAACAAACGGGAAGCGGGTTTGCGGCTTGATATGGAGGATTCTGCTTTTGCTCCCTTAAAAGAAACAAAGGGTGCTTTTGCATTTGTTCCATTTAAGCCAGAGGAGTCTGAAGTGTATAAACGTATCAGT
>JBIKOV010000173.1:0-7155 GCA_044357815.1 Ferruginibacter sp.
TTTGTAACCTCCTTTAACTACTGTAGAGTAGGGGCCACCCGACCAATAAGTTTCTTCGTTAAGTTGAATTCTTTCTTCACCATTTTTTCCGAACACCATGGCCCCTAAACGGCCGTTTCCTACCGGCATGGCTTCCTCCCACACAGAAGCAGGGGCTTTATACCACAATAATGTGGAGGGATCAAAATCCTTTGCATTAATTGAATTTGAAATAGGGATGTTCTGACAGTAGCTTGTGGTTAGTGAATAAGCCAAGTAAAGAAATAAAATGGCAACTTTTTTCATACGATTGCTTTTAAAATGTTAATATATTTTTACTAATCAATGTCCTTAGTACAGAAGGGGTTAATAATTAGTTTGATTAATAAGAAAAGAGTGCTCATTTTGAATGCGCACTCTTTTCTTATAATGGTTGACGTAGGTAATTTAATACTTTATAGCTAAGGTGCAACCTATGAATTAGTTTTTTTTAATAATTTATCTTACTGAACATTTGTTCTCTTGTCCCACCAAACCTGTGTGCCGTAAAAAATATCTTTTTCAACCACATTGAACGGGAAATTAGTGTTGAATGTTTTCTCCTCGTCAGGGTAGGCCATTCTAAATGGAGGACGGTTATGCGACACCGCATAGCTATTGGCAACACCAGTCAAACGGGGCACATCCGTTCTTCTTGCTTCAGACCATCCTTCTACGCTTTGCTTAAATAGACAGATCCATTTTTGCAAAGCAATTTTTTCAAGAATAGTTGTTGCACTATTGCCCCAAGCCACTTCAGGCTGCTTAAGGAAGGTGGCTATTGAAGCGGCGTCTATTTTGCCACTTTCTTCACATGATTTGGTAATTCCTGTTTGATAAGCTGTCTTTGCATCTCCTGTTGCCAAATTTCTTTGGTAAATTTCTGCAAGGCAGAAATAGACTTCAGCACAGTTCATATAAGGTACAAAACTCTTTGGATCATTCATAAACCAGTTACCAATATGAGACCTGTTAAAGTTGTTATTCATGGTGTCATTGTTATCGGCAAGGCCAAACCTGTGCCCGCTATACTTTCCCCAGCTATTTTTGTCAGCATAAACAGAAATCCTTGGGTCATTATTATTTTGTAATGCATCAATAATGGGTTGCTGCATTCTCCATCCTGACAGTTTTACAGCGGTGGGACTTGATGTTCCCATATTTTGAAACCAAATTTCCTGGTCAGGTGCTACCCCTGGGAAATACCAGTATATATTATCAGTGTTAGCCGTCATGATTGGATATTTGGAAGGATCTCCCAAAACCTCCTTTATAACTGCAGTTGCTTTCACAGCATCTGCAGATGACATACGAACCGCAACTCTTAGACGCAATGAATTACAAAATTTTTGCCATTTGGTAATATTGCCATTTAGCAAGAAGTCACCGGCTCCAATAGCTTTTCCAGATGTACTAAATAAATCAGCAGCAATTTTCAACTCCGCTAAAATAGCATTGTAAACACTTTCCTGGCTGTCATATTTTGGATAAGTAATGCCCTTTTCCAATTTGAAAGCTTCAGAATAAGGAATACTTCCCCACATATCGGTCGTCTTTTGTGCATTATAAGCTTTGAAGGTTAAAGCAGCTGCGTAAAGGTTATTATTCGATTCAATTTTTGCCAATCTCATAGCATCCTCAGCAGAAATCATGATGTTATACATGCTCCTCCACATGTCGTTGTTGATATCCACACGATACTCATAATCGCCAGCACTAATATAACCCGAATAGGCCCCAGCATAATAACAACTCAATCTTGTTCCGAATAAAGTTTGCATTGACCTAATTTCGGAAGAACCCAATACATTCGTTGCCGGAACAACAGAAGCTACATTAGGATTAATATTCATTTGGTCAAAGGTTTTCGTACAAGCATTCAAGAATATCAGCATCACAACTAATATCGACACTTTTGTTTTAAGTATATTTTTCATAATATAATCTTTTTTCAATTTAAAAAAATTAGAAGGTGGCTTTTAGATTAATACCAAAACTTCTGCAAGTTGGAATCTGGAAATTTTCATAACCAACACCTGCAGCACCAGAACCAAGTCCTACTTCAGGATCTATACCGAGTTCTCTTGTGCTTATGTCCCTGTATAGTATCGCAAGATTTCTACCAACCAGTGAAAGGTTTAGTTTCTGAATAAAATTTGCTTTTTTGAGTTTAAAGTCATACCCAAAAATTACTTCACGAAGTTTAATAAATGATCCATCGAGTATACTATATTCATGGTTATTCCACATCCAGCCTCCACCATAATAATCCTGAGCGGATACTCGGACATCATTTACTTTCCCATCCTCGAGTACACCATCAACGATTAAACCGGTTTCGCGAACATTATTTTTTGTTGTTACTTCATAAGCACCTGTCGGATAAGAATGCCATGCAGTGGTGCTGAAAAATTTACCTCCCATTCTCACATCTGTCAAAAAGCTCAAATTGAAACCTTTATATGCAAAAGAATTAGTAATGCCTCCATTCCAATCTGGTGTAACTGTACCAAGGTTTACACCTACGCTAGTAGTTTTTGGTATTCCCAATTTATCAACCACAATTTTTCCTGCATTATTTCTTACAAAAGGAAGTCCCCACAATATGCCCCAATCTTGACCTGGAATGCCCCGTAAGGTTGCCCCTCCGAATCCAGCTGATATTTGATAAGAGCTAAGGCCACCGTAAAGGGAATTAACTACACTTTTGTTATTTGCCCAGTTAATATTGACTCCCCAATTCAACCCTGATTTGTTTTCAAGCACATTTCCTTGAAACATTATTTCAATACCTGAATTTTGAATCTCCCCAGCGTTCATAGTCATGCTGGCGTAACCTGATGCTCGAGAGGTTCCTACATTGATTATCTGGTTTACGGTAGTCTGATTATAGTAGGTTACATCAAGAGAAAAACGATTTTTAAGAAACTTCATTTCAGCTCCTAACTCATAGGAAGACGTCTGAAAAGGTTCGAGGTTAGTCGGAGGTAAAACAGACGTTGGGTTAAAATAAGAGGTTGAGTTATAAGTGGCTGCTCCATAGGTTCTGTTTAGTAAATAAGGATCTGTTCCACCTCCAACTCGTGCTATGTTAGCCCTTAATTTAAGGTAAGATAATTTTTCTAAATTAAATTTAAATGCCTCAGTAAAAATGAACCCGAGACTAATAGATGGATAAAAAAAGGACCTGTTATTTGCAGCAAGCGTCGAACTCCAATCATTTCTTCCTGTAACCCCAAGAAAGAGGTAGTCTTTGTAAGATCCGTTGGCAGAAAAATAGGCACTTTGCGTTTCATACATACTATTATAATTAGATCTACCGGGAAGCCCTTTAATATTCGATATTGCATAAACATCAGCAACCGTTAAATCGGCAGCAGACAACATCATTGATCTAAATTTGTTATCCCTTTTATTAGCACCCATCAACCCATCAACACGAAAATCACCAAATGTCTTGTCAAAATTTAACGTAAAATCAAAGTTTCTTTCCTGATTAAATTGACTAGTTTCAGAGAACTGACCACCTCGGTTTAATCTAACATTATCTACTGTCCCTGATTGAGTAATTTCTTTGCGAAATTCATAATAGAAATCAATTGCCATAGTTCCACTCGCTTTCAGCCAACTATTTATTTTATAATCTGCACCAATACTTCCATAAACCCTGTCCCTCTTGAAGCCAATAGTATTCCTTGCTTGATAGAAAGGATTATTCTGTAATGGATAAATAAAATCAGAATTACCTTTGTTATAAAAAAGATCCTTTACATATTGTGTAGGGAAGTCCCTTTGTCTCCATCCAAAGATATCAGCCCAGGAATACCCACTTCTCGGTATGTTATTGCTTTCTTTTGAAAGGTAGGTAAAATTAGTAGTTGCAGATAATCTATCTGATGGCTTCAGATTCATATTGGCAGATATTGTATTTTGTTTTTGATCGGTATAGTCTACTATACCCTTGGTATCCTGGTTGGTATAGGAAATTCTTCCAGATGATTTTTCTCCGTTTGCACTTACTCCGACACTATTATTAAATGTAACCCCAGGGTTAAACCATTCCGCGGTATTATTTGGCTGAGATACAAAAGGACTGTTTTTACCTGACTTCCATTGATCAAGTAAAAGGCCTTTATCTAATCTTGGTCCCCAACTTAGAGGGTTATTATCATTCCTTCCACCACCTCTTCCATCTACATAACTGTAGGCATATTGTTTCGCATATTCATTATAGGTTAGATTGGTCCCGTTTTTTTTATTGTGTTGATTCCACTCATATTCACTTCCAAATCTTCCCCCTCCATACTCATTTTGAAGTTTTGGGAAATAAGCAGCCTTATCAACTATTACAGATGAATTTAAATCTAATCCAATTGCTTTTTTACTCTTACTCCCTTTTTTAGTAGTAATAAGTATTACACCATTGGTAGCACGGCTTCCATAAAGTGCAGAAGCGCTAGAGCCTTTAAGTACCGTAAGGGATTCAATATTATTTGGGTCAATATCACTCGCAGTATTCCCCCAGTCTATTCCACCCCCACCATTTAGATCGGTAACATTATTATAAATAGGGACACCATCAATAACAAAAAGAGGTGAATTCGTTCCAAATGAAGAGTTTCCTCTTATAACAATCTTTGCGGACGCCCCAGTTGCACTACCACCACTCGTCACCTGCACACCAGCAATTTTACCAGATAAAGAGTTGATAATATTGTTATCTTTTGCCTGGTCTAGCTGCGATCCGTCAATTTTCTGAACAGCATATCCAAGCGTCTTTTTTGCCCTGGTAATTCCAAGGGCTGTAACTACTACTTCCCCTAAATCACTCCCAGAATTAGTAAGTGTTATCACTAGCTTGGTAACTTTTTCAACTTTAATCAAACGAGTTACAAATCCTACAGAAGAAACCTGTAATTCTTGTCCAGGAGCTACTGTAATTTTAAATTCACCTTGCTCATCCGAAGTGGAGCCCCGTTTGGTTCCCTTCACCTGAATGGAGGCTAATTTGATTGGCAATCCGTCGGCATTCAAAACAATGCCGCTTAATTCCTGTTTCTGAGCAAAAGCTTTAGATCCAGCTGCCACCATTAGCAGCAGAAACATCACAAGAAAAGGTAGGTTTTTTTTCATATAATGAAATTTTATTTTTGAAAAATATTTCATTCATAAATTGAATGAAATTTATTTGTGAATGACAAATACTTACTTTTAGTACTTGTCATAACGAAGGTATATTTAGTAAGAAAAGGTAGATTTACAAATTTTAATCAATTGTTCGCAGTTATTAACTAATAAATAAAGTTTTGTTAATAGTTACTACTATCTTTTTATCACTAGCGTTGCGTCGTTAAAAGTATTAGTTCTTTGAAAGTATTGTTAGTATTGAGTTTGCGAGGATTTATCCGCTAAGACGATTTGTTTTTTTTTGAATTGAATAAATCATAATTTACTGGAAATCATTTAGTTATGAATTCTGGCAAGTATGTATTTTCTCAAATAATTGGTTTAGTCTCCTCCACATCGTTTCAAACCATTGTAAACAGGCATTTTGGTGATTACAGGGTAAAAGATTTTAGTTGTTGGAAACAGTTTTTATGTATGGCTTTTGGCCAACTTACACACCGAGAAAGTATTAGTGATTCTGTATTATGCTTAAAAGCAAATGCTAATAAAATGTATCATTTAGGTATAGGTGAAGCGGTAGCCGTTAGCACTATTACATTGGCAAATGAAAACCGTTCATTTCAAATTTATGAAGACCTTGCAATGTTACTTATTAAAGAAGCAAAACAGTTGTACTTACTTGATGATGAGCTAGAAGTCGCATTAAATGGGAATGTTTTTGCTATCGATGCAACGACCATCGACTTGTGCCTTTCAGCCTTTTGTTGGGCATCTTTTAGAACCACAAAAGGTTGGATTTAGCTGCATACGCAACTTGATTTAAAAACTTCCATACCTGAATTTATTTTGTTTTCTACGGCTTTAGTTCACGATGTAAATATTTTGGATTTCATCTGTTTTGAAACCAATGGCTTTTATATAATGGACAGAGGATATGTATACTACAAAAGGCTTTACAAGATTCATTGCTGTGGCGCATTCTTTGTTACAAGAGCGAAAGACAACATGAATTACAGAAGACTATACTCCCACAAAAAGAGATTGATAAAGGTGTCTTATACGACCAATCAATTTTGCTTAACAATTATTATACTTCCAATTATTATCCGGTAAAAATGAGAAGAATAAAATTCAAAGATGAATAAACAGGAAAGGTATTTATATTTCTAACCAATAACTTTGAACTGAAAGCAATTGACATTGCACAACTTTATAAACACAGATGGAAAATAGAATTATTTTTCAAATGGATTAAGCAACATTTAAAGATCAAATCTTTTTGGGGACATTCCGAAAATGCAGCTCAAGTATGGATCGCAGTATCCGATTATGTTTTAGTGGCAATTGCTAAGAAGCGTTTTATGCTCAAGCAAAGCCTCTATGAAATCCTACAGGTTTTAAGCATATCCATATTTGAAAGAATGCCCATAAATCAACTGTTTCAGCAAACTCAATTACAATATTTCAAAGAACAAAAAGATAATCAATTGAATATCTCTGATTTATAACGCAACGCTAGTGTCTTTTTATATCACCAAAGTGTTTTCTCCCTGTCCACGCTGCTTCAATGCATCTAGTACATCCTGAATCAGGGCGTCAGCCATTGCTGTCAAGCTACAGTATGCCCAACGATGCATGCGTTACTGTTCATCCGTATATTCATTGCGCGCAATTCTTCTAAACGACCTACTGTCTAATATCGCACCAATAGCTGTTGCTTCATCCTCCTGGGGTTCAAAGTTGGGAGGCAAAGGAGGGGGTAGAATTCCTGTTAGGGCCTATTCAAATTGTGAATCAGTAGAGCTGTTTTTGAATGGCAAATCACTCGGCAGAAAAGAGAGGAAGGATAGTATGAATCTATTGTGGCTGGTGCCCTATGAATTGGGAACATTAGTTGCCAAGGGCATAAAGGGCGGCAAGGTTTTGTGTTGAAAGGAAGAAGTAGCTGCCGGCATTCCTGCAAAAAAAAATGCATCTTCGGTTTTCACCGCTACAATAAGCGCGGGTGAA
>JBIKOV010000174.1:0-7138 GCA_044357815.1 Ferruginibacter sp.
TTGCCAGGTATGAACATTGGAGTGTCTCAACCTGCCCAACTAGAAAGGATAGTCGTTTCTTCCTCTGAAATTAAAAATTTAACTCCCCTGCAAATATTGATTTTGCATGGCTGCAATTATGTACCGGTTAGGGCAGATAGCCCGTTGCTGGTGTCAGGCAAAGTAGCCGGCTTCGACCGGGCAATCTATGGATTGGATTCAGCGGCAAATCCGCATGCCATTTTATTCAAAGCAGGCGCTGGTAATTTGCTGGTGTCAACCACAAAGCTTAGCCAGTTTGTTACTGCGCGCTATGCGCCGAAGAAGGGGATACAGGCATTATGGACGTATATTTTACAATGGGTGGAAGGGGCAAACGCACCGGGACGTTTATTGGATTGGTCACCCACGGTTCGTCCTTCCTACACCCGTGAACAACCCCTTCCGGCGAATGCTGCTTTGTTGGCTATTAAGCGGGCCACAGATTGGCACACAGGCGCAAGGACGCTGCTTAGTGAACCCGGTTGGGAAGAATATAAGCAGTTGTGGAAGCTGAATGATTCGAATATGCTGACAACAGTACCCGCAGTAAACAATGCGGCTCCACTACCCAAAGCAAAAGTTGGTGACGGAACTTATGGGATACTCGAAGGAATCGCTTCACAGGTTAACCCCGATGGCAGCCAACCCTCCCGCTGGTGGCTTCGCAGCGATTGCAACGGGGAAAGCGCCCTAGCATTTGCACTGAGGTCAAAACTGGATGGTGATAAACGCAGTAAACTGATTGCCGGAAATTTGCTTGACTGGGTTTATTTCCGCTCGGGGTTATTTCAGCATGATGCCAGCAAAGCAAATTATGGACTGATATATTGGGCTCCCGGAAATGCCCAGGCACTCTACCAAGATAACGATATCAAGGCGATACTGGGCTGTATAGGTACAGCAGGCATACTGGATACCGACCGGTGGAATGAAGTACTGGTAAAAAATATCTTGGGAAACTTCAGGACTACCGGCATAAATGGATTCCGTGGCTGGCGATTAGAAAACCCGGATTTACTAAAGGAGGGATGGCAAAGCTATTGGAATAAAAGTACGATCCAACTGCAACCCCATTACGAAGCCTGGGCATGGTCTTCCTATCTGTGGTTATATGACAAAACCCATTGGGAACCTTTGTTGGAAAAGACCAGCAATGCCATCCGCAGGATGATGGAGGCATACCCCGGTAACTGGAGATGGACAAATGGAATTCAGCAGGAACGTGGCCGGATGCTATTGCCGCTGGCATGGCTGATTCGGGTAGATGACCGGCCGGAATATCGTGCCTGGTTAAAACTAATCGCCAATGACATCGAAAAATACCAGGATAAGTCCGGTGCCATCCGGGAGGAATTGGGTGCTCTAGATCATGGAGATATGGCTCCGCCGGTTTCCAATGCAGCCTATGGACAAGGCGAGGCTCCATTGATACAGGAAAATGGCGATCCCGTATCTGACCTTTTGTACACCTGCAATTTTACCTTTTTGGGTTTACACGAAGCATACGCCGCAACAGGGGATCTGCAATACAAAAGAATGGCTGATAAACTTGCCGGTTTTCTTATTCGTATACAGGTAAGCAGTGAAAAGCATAAGGAATTAGATGGTGGCTGGTTCCGAGCATTTGATTACCGGCGCTGGGATTACCTGGGCTCAGATGCAGATGCCGGATGGGGCGCATGGTCCATTGAAACAGGATGGACCCAGGCATGGGTGCCCACTGTTCTTACAATGCGGCAGCTGAATAAAAATCTTTGGGATATATCCCGGAAGAGTAAGGCAGCAAAACAGTTTGAACAGATACGCCAACAAATGATACCAGACGAGCTTTTAAGGTATAAAAAATAACGGAATCCTATTTTACTGATCACGCAATTCATAAAAAGGTAGCAGAAATAACAAACTGAATATCGCAATGGAAATTAGAGATGGATGGTTTATGCAATATTATTGTAATGGGGTAAATCTAAATGACCTTATTCGCTTACGTTGGGATAAGATGGTTGGTAATTGCTTCGTTATTCAAAGACAAAAAACCAAAAATACCAATTCTTCCCGTCCAGTATTTATTAGAATTCTATTTGTGGAAAATCTTAAAATGTTAATTGAAAAATTGGTAACAAAAATATTTACTGTAAATTAGGTTTTCTTAAAGACGGAATGAGTGATAGTCAAATACTTGAAAAAAACTCAGAGCCGCCTCATTAATGAATAGGTATCTTAAACCTTTAGGTAAAAGATTGAATTTCTCTATTGAACTATTATCTGAAACTTCAAGAGAAGCTTATGCAACTACGCTAAAAAAGAATGGAAGGTCTATTGAAGAGATTGCTGAGATGCTCGGCCAATCAAGTATCACATGATTTATACAATGAACTTGATTCTCTTCAAATTGGGCTAAATAGTTTCTAGTACAAGGTTAAAATTAAAATTAAAAAAAATATAAATGGAAAGAAGAAAATTTATTCGAAATCTAACCATAGGTAGTTCAGTAGTAGTTTTACCGCTTGATTTACCTGCATTATCAGTTACTAGAAAACCGAAGAAAAGGGTAAGTTTTGGTATAATAACTGATGTTCATACTGATGTGATGCATGATGGAGATTACAGGCTCCGTACTTTTTTAAACGCTACTCAAAATAAAGAGCTTGATTTCATTATCCAGCTTGGTGATTTTTGTCAACCAAAAGAAGCAAATAAGGGTTTTTTGGGAATATTTAATAGCCACCCTGGAGATAAGTATCATGTTATTGGCAACCATGATTTTGATTTGGACAATAAATCTACCACATTAGATGTAGTGATGAAGTTTTATGGGCTCAATAGGTCTTACTATTCATTTGATTCATCTAGTTTTCATTTTATTATCCTAGATGGCAATGAAAAAGATCCGGATTATAAACAGGGATATCCACGTTATATCGGTGAAAAACAACGAGAATGGCTGAAGGATGATTTACAAAATACAATGCTTCAAGTAGTAGTATTTGTTCATCAACCATTGGGCGATAATGAGGCTGGGTTAATTAATCGCTCTCAAATAAGAGGAATTTTTGAAGAAGCAAATAAGCGGGCTGGTTTTAAAAAAGTAGTAGCATGTATCAATGGTCATACACATATCGATCAAAATCAAGAAATTAATGGCATTCATTATATTCAAATCAATAGTTCTTCCTATAGGTGGCTTGGAACAAATTATGTCATGACAGGTCGTTATAGCGAAAAGCTTGATAATTGTTACCCATCTATGCGTTATACTGCACCCTATAAAGATGCTATTTATGCTTTTGTAGAGATAACAGACAAGGATATAATAATAAAAGGAAAGCTTTCAGCGTTTGTAGGGCCTCATCCAAAAGATATGGGATACAAGGAATATGATTTAGAGTTTACAAAACCGGATATTACTGATAAAAAACTTAAATTTTAAACATGAAAGTTCCAGCACTTTTATTAGTTACTCTTCTATCAGCGGTGCTTACAATCGAATAAGACCTCTGAAGCTAATCTAACTGAGGAAAAATGACTTGCAAGGCATTTGACTCATTAAGGAATATTTAATTACAAATAGCCCATTTGATTCAATTTTAAATTTGAAGTATTAAAACAGCTAATATGGAGAATAGGATTACATTCATTATGGCAAATTGGATTCGGTCAACTTGGGGGAAGTGATTATTGGGTGTGGATTTTACACTATTTTTCCAACTCCCCTATTTATGCCAATCCTATAAAAATACTTTATTTTGAAAAGTCATTAAGAGTACTTATTTTCGAAAATAATTCGATTATCCTATTACAATTTTAGCGCAGTACACACTTTTATTAGCGATTCTATTACAATCAATTTAACCAAAACAAAATCTAGGAAATATTTTTTAAAATCATTATCGCGAGATAATCCTCGCGCCTTTAAATAAATTAGGCTATGATTCAAAAATTGAGAATAGGTAGAAGCAAAAGTGCATATTGGGAAGGCAAAGGAACTAGGGTGCTAAGGGTCCCTAATAATATAATAAGTAAACTCATTGTTGGGAACACGCTTTTCAAAATGATTTATGTGACTGATATGGGATATTATCCGAAGGCCACATCTCATTATGTTGATAGAAAAAAGGGTAGCCCCGAAAATATTATTGTTTATTGCTCAACAGGAAGTGGTTGGTATGAAAATTCTTGTGGGCATTTTAAAGTGAGTCCCAATCAGTTTTTTATTTTGCCCAATAATCAAACGCACCGGTATGGATCTGATTCCGATAATCCCTGGAGTATTTATTGGATCATGTTTTCAGGAGCAATTTCTAAAGAAATTGCTAATTTTAAAACAATAGAACCTTGTTTTAAACCCATTACCCTTGTTCGTCCTGATGAATTCTTTAAATCGTATGACCATATGTTTAATACATTAACTGAGGCATACACATTTACGAATATTTTATCTGCCAATATGGATCTTTGGAATATTTTAATGCAATTCATGAATCAGAATGGAACTGAATCTAAAAAAGTAGAAAACAATTCGGTAAAGGACATAATCGATTACATGAAAAAGAATTTATCTAAAAAGCTAACTGTTAATGAAATGGCGAGTACAATCTATTTTTCCCCCTCGCACTTTAATAAACTTTTTAAATTAGAAACAGGTTATTCTCCATTGGATTATTTTATTCATTTAAGGATGCAATCTGCCTGTGATTATCTCAGGAATACAGAGTTAAGAATAAAGGAAATTGCGTCATTAGTGAGTTATGATGATCCATATTTATTTTCGAGAATATTTACGAAGACCATTGGTAAATGTCCCCGAAATTACCGTAATTCACTAAAGCTTTAGTTCAGCATTCCTTGTAATACATTCGAAAATGTATTTTTCCAACCAGATTTTGAAAAATCGCATCGCAGATACCCTTTGTGCAAATTAGCATCCAATACACCCTAACCCTTTTAGGTAATAATTGGCCGTTGCAGTATGCGCTTTCTAGCAGTAGCAGCTAGCATAGCTTTATTTGTACTAATACAGGATCTCTTTTTGTAGAGAACCCCTGAATTGGATAATCCATCTTTTTGACACTTTAATCTATCTTTTTAAACTATCCCAATTATATTTTTGGGTTCTTAAATAATTCAATTCTTTAAACGTTTAGAATTTTTGCAAATGACATTATTGGCAATAGTTTCAAATGATTTTTAGAATAAACACCAAAACAACTTTGCAAATTAAATTTCATTAACTCTTAAAGAGCTTCAATTATTAGTCAACAATTTTGGTTATCTATGAAAAAAGGGGGCTGCATTTGTAGTATCCTTTTATTAATGTTTTCAAACTTGACAAGAAGGTTGAATTTGATCTGAAAGGCTTTTCAGACAAACTATTTATTGTAAGAGCTATCAATGATAACTGGGCTATTATTGGTCGTTCTGATAAATATCTTTCTTGTGCTGCAAATAAGGAGGTGAAGACTTCAGGTAGTAGATTGACGGTTACATTGCATGAATCTGGTCCGGGGTAAGTAAAATTTTAAAATAGTAAAATGTATCTTTAATAGATTGATACCTAGGCTTGAGTGGTTGTAATCATCGTAAATAGAAAGTAGCTAACGATTAAAAAGAGAGCAACAGGTATTATCGAATATAAGTGTTTTAAAATCGGTGTACCAATAAACTAAAATAATTGCTATATGAATATAAAAAAACTGTTGATCATTTTTCTTCTCCAAATTGTATTAGGCGAATTTGTTGTTGCCCAGTTGCCTCAACATCAGCTCAAACTTTGGTACAACCAGCCTGCAAGTGCTGTTATAGCCGATGATCCTAATCCATCGAAAGACGATCCCGAATGGTTAAAAGCCCTCCCGCTGGGTAATGGCTCGTTAGGAGTGATGGTTTTTGGAGATGTCAACCGCGAACGATTGCAACTAAGTGAAGAAAGCATGTGGTCGGGCAGTGCTGCTGATAACGATAATCCCGAAGCGGCAGTGGCCTTTCCCAAAATCCGGCAGCTTCTTTTTGAGGGTAAATATAAAGAAGCCACTGAACTAACCAACAAAACGCAAATTGCCAAAGGCAAAGGTTCCGGACATGGAAATGGGGCTAAAGTTCCATTTGGATGTTTTCAAACACTGGGCGATTTATGGATTGATAATGGCCGGAAGTCACCGTATACCAATTACTACCGCGAGCTCGATTTAGACAATGCGATTGTAAGGGTTCGCTATTTACAGGAGGGGGTAAATTTTAAACGTGAAATTTTTACCAGCCAGCCTGACCAAGTAATGGTTGCCCGATTTACCGCCGATAAATCCGCAAAGATTTCGTTTACCTGCACCTTTACCCGGCCGGAACGTTTCGTTACTTCTTCCGGTAACGGGCAGTTGATTATGTCTGGGGCGCTTTTTGATGGAAAAGGGGGAGACGGTCTACAGTACATGACTCGTTTAAAGGCAGTGAATAAAAACGGAAAAATTCGTTTCGAGGATAATAAACTCATTGTTGAGAATGCCGATGAGGTTACCTTATTTCTTTCTGCTTCCACAGATTATGTGCTAAAATATCCCGAGTACAAAGGGAGGAACTACAAAGTCATCACCAATGGTAGCATTGAAAAAGCCTCCGCTAAAACTTTTGACGTATTAAAGAATGCGCACAAAAATGAGTATCAGCGTTATTTCCAAAGGGCAAGCCTACATTTATCTTCAGACAAAACAGATTCCGTTGCAACAGATGAACGGATTGTACGTTTCAGGCAAAGCCAATCAGATTTGCACCTGACGGAACTGCTATTTCAATATGGCCGTTACCTACTTATTTCATCGTCGCGCCCCGGCACCTTGCCTGCGAATCTTCAGGGAATCTGGGCGAACAAAATACAAACTCCCTGGAACGGGGATTATCATACAGATATAAACATTGAAATGAATTACTGGTTGGCCGAAGTGACCAACTTGCCGGAAATACACCTGCCGTTTTTTGATTTAATTGAATCGTTTGTTGAGCCTGGTAAAAAAACAGCCAAAACACAGTACAACCTAAATGGCTGGGTAATTCACCCGATAACCAATGTTTGGGGATACACTTCTCCGGGAGAGGCTGCCAGTTGGGGAATGCACACTGGGGCAGG
>JBIKOV010000026.1:0-24267 GCA_044357815.1 Ferruginibacter sp.
TGAATTACTGGAGACTTACCGGCGACAAATCCTTGCTTACCGAACTGCAGGTTTCAGCCGAGAAAAATATGAATGCTTTTGACAACTACTGGACTAATGATGGCATCGTTTGCACTTACTGGAATTTTATAGATTGGGGCTATGTACCCAATTCCGGGGTTTCGGACATGGCATTGAATATGCATTATTTTATGGGGTTGCGTGCCATGGGAAATTGGGAAAAGGCAGTTGGGCAAAATGAAAAGGCATTGATTTACAATACAAAAGCCGATAAAGTGGAAAAAGTAATTCGTACATGGCTCGATAAATACAAAACTCCTGGCGGGTTTAATTATGATTCAATTGGTTACCACAGAGCAGTGCTGGTACTCCGCTCCGGAATTATCAGCGACACTCAAAAACCACAAGCTATTGCAGCCATCAAAAAGCATATTTTGAATTGCTTTCCGAACAACCCGGTCGCGCCACGACTCAGCAATCCGAGTATAACAAGTACGCAACTAATTACACCTTATTTTGCCAGTTATGCTTTTCCGGTGCTTTACGAAAACGATGAATCACAATTTGTGCTCAACCAATACCGCAAATGCTGGGGTTGGGGTATTAATCAAGGCTTGACGACCTGGATGGAAGTTTTCGACTTGCGCTGGTCGCATAGTCATCAGTGGTCGGGTGCACCTACCTGGCAACTTTCGCGTTATGTGTTGGGTTTACATCCGTCTTTCGATAAAAAAATGAATTCATTCGCTCTTGATCTAAAAACCGGCGATATACAACATGCCGAAGGGAAAATTCCATTGCCAAGCGGAAAAATGGTGGAAGTGATATGGAATAAATCGGGAGAAAAAATTCAATATGAAGTGATGACCGAGGAGCCAATAGAAATATCTTATAAAATTGGTGGAAAAGTCCGCACACTGATAGTGAAAGATGTGTTGAAAATAGATTTTTGAGAACGAACAATTTCTAAATTTAATATCAGTAAGGTCGTTTTTGATACGATAACATTTGTACTAATAAAAAAACACATGTGGTATGATCAGATGTTGTTCATAAAATGTCTTTTGTTTAAATCCGCTTTGCTGCCAGCTTCAAAATTCAACTTTGCATTTATAATATATAAATCTCTCAAAAAATTAGGGTTTTTAAATGTGTTGTGAAATAAAAAATTAATAGAATGGATAATTTTCAGAAATATTTTGCGCCTTATGAAGAAAATAAGGAATGGGGAGTTAAAATAATAACAGTAGGTTATTCAAAAACTCTTCCCAAAAATAGTTACCCCTCTATCGAACATCCATCAAATCATTATTTTACTTGGAATAGCGGAAGAATCTTAGATGGCTATTATCTGGTTTACATTTCAAGTGGAGAAGGGATTTTTGAAACTGCTGAAAATTCGCCAATAAAAATTGTATCGGGGATGTGTTTATTTCTTACTCCTAATGTTTGGCATAGGTATAAACCTGATGATAAATTAGGATGGGACGAATATTGGATAGGATTCAAAGGGTCTTATCCCGACTACCTTATGAAAAATGACTTCTTCGAACATTTTAAACAATTTGTTGAAATTGGATTTAATGAATCAATAATTAAATTATTTCACCAATTAATTGAAACATCTTCAAATACAAAACCTGGTTATCTTCAAATTTTATCTGGAATTACAATGCATTTACTGGGATTTATAAATTACTTATCATTGATTAAAGAAACAGATGAATACCCTACAATTAAAATGATTACAAGAGCAAAATTTATCATAGAAGAGTTACTAGAGACAAAAGTCGACATGAAAAAAATCGCGAAGCAACTACACATGGGATATTCAAAATTTAGAAAAACTTTTAAAGAACATACAAAATTATCTCCCAATCAATATCTCCTTAATTTACGACTGAATAAGGCAAAATTATTATTAAAATCCTCGGAGATAAATATTTCTAACATTTCGTATCTGTCAGGATTTGAATCTGTATTTTATTTCTCTGAAATATTTAAGAAAAAGACCGGGCTGTCTCCTTCTCAATATCGAATGAACAGTAAGAAATCGTCCAATCGCTTATTGTAATCAGCTGGCTGCAATAATATTTTTGTGATCCCACAAAGATATAATGAGATAGCAACAAAAAATCAGAATAACATGTTTTCATTAATTGAAAGCCGTTGTAGCGTCTTATAACACGTTTTTGAAGCATTTTCCTCGCTTTGTCCACATATGTGTCGGTAAGTGACAGTGCACAACTTTTGGTAATTAAGCGTGCACAACATTTGGTAAATAAGGATGCACAATTTGCAGCAATGGATGCATGATGCGTTATAAATTTATAAGGTTTTAATTGACTTTTTCAAAAATTGTTTTTCTGTTTTTTAACCGGACACTTTCTCCGGTCATTTTGATGATTTCGCAATGATAGTGCCCTGTAACAGGTCGTTTCTTGAAACCCTTACCGGGCGTTCATTTATAAATAATTTTGGGTCCCGTCCAGTGATATCAAAGGCCATCTCATTTTATTAGAAATTAATAAAATGCATTACTCTGTGAAGATTTTGACTTTGTGTAGTCACCTATGCATGGACTTTGATCACCACGCCCAGCTGACATTCCCATTTCTACTAAAGGTATGGATGAAGTATGAGGTCAGTTAATTAGAAACAAAAGCAACTAAAATTAATGGTATTTTGATGTCCTGAAATGCATTTAATAGCCGAAATATATGTGCGTCATTAGGTGCGTCCTATTTAATCATCCTCCAAGAGTGCCTACTGGTGTGCGTTTGGGATGAAGGTACAAATCCCTAACTTTCCGCTGATAAATTTTACAATCCCTCTATGGAAGCGGTTATGTTGTTTAATTGGTACAAGGAGTGCAGAATCGGGGACAGATTTTGATCTTCATTAATGGGATTTTCAAAAAATTATCATTTACAAAAGGTCAAATATTCACCGGCTTGATAATAGAAATGAAATTATTTCTACCAGTTCATTTTATACCTACCGAACTGACACGGATGCAATATTGGGTGACAGCTTTGGCAGGGAATATGAAGTGGTGTAAAACTTAGATGCTTTCAGTTTTGGAAATGCCAATTTCTGACAGCAGGTGGTTTGCTGTCTAACACCCATTTTTCATTACTCCCCATATGCGCAATATCTCTGTTGAACATGTTAATTTCTAACCAACCAGTTAAAGTAATCAGTCATTTACCGAATTAATTTCAATCTGAATTTGGCACCCTGATGTAGCTTTTATGGCATTATTCTAGTTCGCAAATTTGTGATTCAATGTACTATATCGATCATGTTTAGCAATTGAAGAGTATGCGGTAACCTGACCAGGACACATTCCTTTTTTAATACTCAGATTATTTCTTTATTGTAAATTTCGTGTAATGCTATCTATTGCCTCAAAAACTATCTCGTCTATTTCCTTCTCTGCTGAATCATAAATTACGTGATGATTGGTTAAGATAATTTAATTTTTTGCTTCATGATGCATGATTTCCATATTCGCAACTTGTGATTTGTACCTGTATTGATAGATTATTCCAGCCAGGGTTATGCCAACAGCGAAACCAACAAGTAATGGAGCCCAGGGGAAGTTTTTACTGGTGTTTATTGGAACCGCCCCCCAATTTTGTAGGGAAGAAATATGTCTGCTATTCGAATAGGTCTCTTTCATGTTTAAATATTTTTATGTTGTTTAAAGTTGGGTGAATAGAAATTGCATAATCCACAAAGTGAAAAATAATTGATCCTGTTTCATCCGTGTTATGCAATAGGCATCTGTTCAAATGAATTCCTGTGCTATCAAGTATATCAAATGTGATTTCCGGCAAATTAAGTTGGTGCAGTTGCTGTAATACGCCACTTATCTGTTTGTGAAAGAGTTGTATTTTTTTATAGATATCGTGCTCGTTTTTTCGTAGTTCCGCCCAATAATCGTCTTTGCAGCTTTGAATTGAGCCGTCAGGCAATTCCAGCCGGCGGCAAAAAATTCTGGCATTGTGTTCCTGGTCGGGAATATCAGTTGAGCAAAACAAGCAAATTCTACCGTCATGATAGGTTCGGAAATCTGTTTCGTTTTTCATGATTTTGTATTTTGAGTTAGCAATATTTCGGGTATTAAAATTGTTTGTTTTCACAAATATTAGAATTTTCCTTAAGTCAGTTTTTTATTTTTAAAACGGAATCATTACGGATTCAATCTGGCTGCGTTTGTAGTAAACTCTGTTACCTATTTTATAAGCAATCAGTTTGCCTTTTTTAGTCCAGTTATGAATAGTGGAGATGTCACACTTTAGCATATCAGCGGCCTCGTTGCGGGTAAGGTATTCTTCCGGAGCTTTAGGTTGTAGAGATTTCCTTAGCTCAATTATCTGGTTTTGTATATCGTCAAATCTTGAATTGAATATATCAGCTGAAATATTGTTAATAAGAATTGAAGTGTGCATTTGTAAATGGCTTTATTGTTGCCGATACAAAAGTGCTTAGAATTGTATAAAAAAATGCAAGCATAACCTTCCATTTTGGCTATGAAATCCTTCCATTTTGGGCATAAAATGCTTCCATTTTGGGAGGAGGGTTTGCTTTAAAATTCCTTTTGCTAAATCAGCTCCTTATATTTTTTAAATATGTCATTAAATATTGCTTCCTTTCTTGTACTAGAGGCGGTAGTAAATTTTTGGTGTTTAATTTCTGCTGAATGGTTGCTGTTTAAATAGGCAATGAAAATATTATGGGTTACGGTAGGATTTATAGCTTGCTGACCAAAAAATTTTAATTTCTGGAATATAAAACTAAAGTCTGAAAACTTACTTTTTTTCATAACAATTGCTTGTTTCAATTCCAAAAATAGACGGTAGGATTGTTCATTTTTAAATATGTATGGACACGGATTTACGGGTTCCTGTATGAGATTTGTAGTAAATGTTTGTTCATTTTCTGCGGTTTTGATATCAGATTTTTTGAATGTCTCAAGCCATTTTACGTACTTCCAGCATGCTTCTGCATATATAAAATCCTTATTCACAACACTGTTTGCATAAATACAATTGGTGCTATGTATTAAATCAAAGTCAAAGCTTTCTCCACCGATTTTGGTTGATTCGATATAGCGTTTAATTGTTGCTATAGAAATGGGGTCAAATAAAATCCCTTTAATGTTACCGATATTATCTTCTTTTGAAATTGGGTCAAAAAGAATGCCCAAAAATTTATTCATTTCATCATTCAGTAGTATATCTGGGAATTCGGATTTGGAGTATCTTCTTTGGAAATTATCCTGCCAGGTTTTCAATTTTTCTGTTACAGCTGCATCAAATATTTCTATTTGCTTTTCTTTAATTTTAAAAACGTCATCGTGTTTTATTTCATCCCAAGTTACACGAATTGGTAATTCCTCTTTATAGTCTTTATTAATCAATATTGTGGCCTTTATTAGACATATTGATCCACTCCACCAATCGATGTAACTATATTTTTTAGCTGTTTTCATAATATACTCATTATTTAAAAATACTCTGCTAATTGTTTGGCCTTCTCCGTTTCCGTTTTGCCAATATACTCCAAAAACATTGCCTCTGTAGAATGACCGGTTACATTTATTAATAAGGAAGTAGGAATTTTACCATAATTATTAGTAGCAAAGGACCTTCTTCCAATATGGGACGTAACCAAATCGAATTTTGGGAATAGCCCACTTACTTTGCGTTTGGTTTCTTTAAGGACTTTACTTCCTTTGATCTTGGTCTCTATCCCCGCAATTCTGCAAACATCTTTTATATATTCATTGTAACGCTGGTCGCTGATTTTCCTGGGGAAGTTGCCCTGTCTTTTTGCTAATATCTCTCTTACCTTTTTGCTAAGTGGAATAGCCATTATTTTATTAGTCTTAACCTGCGTGAATTCGCATAGTGGTACATTACTTTCGTAACGTATTTGCTCTTTTGTAAAGCGCATGAAGTCAGATACACGTTGGCCTGTCTCGCAACTAATGACCAGCCAATCCCTGGCATTTATTAAATGTTCTAGTTTGACATCTGCATTTTGAATCATTTCAATTTCTTCAGGACTTAAAAAAATCTTCTCTACTTTTTCCGTTTTGGTTTTAATATTATTGAGTTGAAAATGTGTTTCTATTCCATTGCTTTGAGCGTGATAACAAATAGTCTTAATAAATTTAATTGCCCTGGCAATAGTATTTGCGGCATAGCCTTCTTTTTTGCAAAAAACTTCGAATTGTAATTTGAAGTCAGCATTTACATGGTTAATCAAATAGGTTGTATTTGTTGCTTTCTCAAATCGCTCAAGCAGATGCTTGTTCACAAATAATTTTTTATAAGAAGCTGGCTGCATACTGCTTTTTTTATGCAGTGCATAATAATCGAAATATGTCACGAGTTTATTTGGTATTGAATCTGGTATATCAATAGGGTTAATAAAGTTCTTGAGCCATTGGCTGTTAATGGAGTTTTTATTTGGATGACTATTGTAGTGATTGAGTAAATTTGTTTTAAGATTAATAAGGTCAGCATCAAGTTTTTTAAATGTAGCGTCTTTTAAATTTTTGGGTTGCCCTTTTGAATTGCTCCAATTAGTTGGATTAATTAAGAAATTGGTTTTGGCTTTAATATCAAAGGTTCTTCCTTCTTTGAATCTAATATAAATAGCAGATGGATTGCTATTAGTTTGTATAATAAAATTTATTGTAGCCATAACCAAAGGTACGGATTTAGCCCACATCTAGCCCACATCTAGCCCACATTAGCCCACATTTAGCCCACAATTGTGCCATTTGATTCCACCTGTTTCAATCTGTTTCAATAACAACATAAACTATTAAATCCAATACAGTATTGAATTGTAAGCTATAAATCTGGTTTTAATTATGGTTTTCACAAAATGTAAGATTGAAGTGTATGTAGTCCCTGCAGCTCCACCAACCTCACAATAAATGTGAGGTTTTTTTATGCCCTTTAATTTGTAAATTAATTGATTACGCAGTTTTTTCGCCCATATTCTGCCTATAAAAAAGTATACGAAAATCACCTTCTTTTGCACTGTTTTGTACTGATTTTGTATACGATAGAAATGATAACCTTCATAATTTGTGAAGGTTTTTTTTGTATTTTTATCACCTCCTGCAGTATTTTCTGTGAGATGTTATGAATAGATAAACAACATTCAGTCTAGAACCCATGAAAAAATTACACCTGCTTGTCTTTTTATGTAACTTTTTTGTAATTGCTTTTTCGCAACCGGCTGACCAAAAGGTTAAAGGGTTAATTACATCTGGAAATGATTCCAATCATCTTTCTGATTTATCATCTTTAGAATCACTTTTAACTGTACCCGCGGTATCTTTAAGTATACCAAAAGCAGGATTAAGAGTAAAACAAACAACTACGGGCTGGGAAAAAACTCAGGTTTATCATATTCTCTACTTGCCTACAAATTGGACGCCTAGAAAAAAATATCCCGTAATTGTAGAATTTGCTGGTAATGGAGATTATAAAAATAAATACGGAGATATATCTAATGGAACGGTAGAGGGAAGTAGCTTGGGGTATGGATTAAGTAAGGGACGTGGATTTATTTGGATTTCTATGCCATTTGTAGAAATTAAGGGCAATACAAAGAATAATGCAACAAAGTGGTGGGGAGATATTGAAGAGACGAAGAAATATATCATTTCAACTTTAAAAGAAATTTCTAAAGATTACGGAGCAGATACTAGTTGTGTAATATTAGCGGGCTTTTCTCGTGGCGCTATTGCATGTAATTATTTGGGTTTGTATGATGATGAAATAGCTCCTATATGGAAAGCTTTTTTTTGCCACTCGCATTATGATGGACTTAAAGAAAATTGGCCCTATCCATTTGCCGATAAAGTTTCTGCCTTCAATAGGTTGCAAAGGCTAAACGGCAGACCCCAATGGATTTCGCAAGAAAGAAGCACATTAGCTACTCAACAATATCTAAAAAATACGGGTATTAAAGGAGATTTTACTTTTAAAGATATACCCTATCGTAACCACAGCGACCAATGGCTACTCAAGAATATTCCAGAAACTAAAGCAGCTAGAGTTTGGTTACGCAGGGTGGTGAAATACACAAACTAACACATGTCCACAATAAATTAAACAAATTTAAAATATGAAAAGACCAATATTAACATTGTTATTGCTTTTAACTATTCTAAGGGCATCATCCCAAGATTACAAATTATGGTATAAAAATCCTGCAAGAGAATGGGAAGAAGCATTGCCGTTGGGTAATGGCAGGTTAGGGGCAATGGTTTATGGAGGAATCAATCTTGAATGTATATCCTTAAATGAAGAAACCATTTGGGGGTTTAATTCAAAACCTGCTTATGCAGACCCTAACAATAGGTATCTTTTAGATGCAAAAAGAAAGTTAATTTTTGAAGGAAAATATAAGGAGGCTAAAAAACTCAAACTCGCTGATCTTACTATACCCGAAGATAAAAAATTACCTCTTCAGGCAATTAAAGGGATGCTTACCGGTGCAGACACTTATAAACCTTTGGCTGACCTTTTTTTGAATTTTGGATCTACTGAGATAATTCCTTCCGATTATAGAAGAGAGCTAAGTCTTGATAAAGCAGTTTCTACGGTAACCTATAAAGTGGGTGATGTCACATATAAAAGGGAGGTATTTGCCAGTAATCCTGACCAGGTTATTGTTATAAGAATTTCTGCGGATCGTCCAAAAAAAGTGAATTTCTCCAGTCAAATGACTCGCAAGACAGATATTAAAGACGATACGTATCGCTATGATCCGGGAGTAGAGCCTCGCTTTTTTAACGAAGTAGGGACTTATCCTACAATTATAAAGAATTTAGGAGCAGGATATTTTAGTTTTAGCGGTCAAACCTTTCCGAAAGGAGTTAAGTTTAATGCTCATTTTAAATTAAAACTCAAAGGTGGCAAGTCAACATCAATACCTTCTGGCTTTAGGGTAGAAGATGCAGATGAAGCCATAATTTACATTACTGCAGCAACCGATTTTTATGGAACTGACCCAAACCTAGAAGCAAAAAAATACATGGATAAAGTTGCTGCCAAACCTTATGATGATTTGCTATCTGCGCATTTAAAAGATTATCAGAATTTATATCGTAGTGTTGATTTTGAGTTAGATAAAAACAATTATATGGCGACCTTGCCTACTGATAAAAGAGTGTTGGCTTATCAATTAGGAGTAAAAGATACGCGTGTTAAAAAAGGCACTCCAAGGGATAATGATTTATATGCCATATATTATCAATTTGGAAGATATTTAATGATAGCCAATTCCAGAAAAGGAACTTTGCCTCCAGCATTACAAGGTTTATGGAATAACAGTTTATTACCACCTTGGAGAGGACATCACACTACGGATATAAATGTACAGATGAATTACTGGCCTGCTGAAGTAGCAAACTTATCTGAGTCTCATGAAGTATTACTGGATTTTCTTTCTAAACATATTGCCACAGCAAAAGATGCTACTAATAAAACGTATGGTACAAGAGGTCTTGTAATATTTGGAATGACGCAATGGGGGTTTCCGAGTTCATTTAATGAGGGGTTTTTGGACTTTGCTGGCTGGGCTGCCCAGCATTATTGGAATCATTATGAATATACGCTGAACAAAGATTTTTTAAGGAATCAAGCTTACCCATTTATGAAAGAAGCTGCACTATTTTATCTAGATAATTTAGTTGAATATCCTGGAAGAGGATATTTAGTTGCTGGTCCTGAGACATCTCCAGAAAACCATTTTATTAGTCCTCAGGATAATAATACCTTGGTAGACTTAAGTATGGGTACCACAATGTCTAGAGCAATTATTTACGAGCTATTTACTAATTACATAAAGGCATCTGAAATTTTAGGGGTTGATGAAGATTTACGTAAAGACTTTATTAAATCCCGCAGTAAATTATCACCTTATCAGATAGGAAAATATGGCCAGCTGCAAGAGTGGTTGGAAGATTTTGAAGAAAATGATCTAGGTCACAGACATCTTTCGCATTTGTATCCTATATATCCAGGTACAGAGATTACAAAAACTAATAACCCAATCCTCTTTGAGGCTGCAAGAAAATCGATGCTTCGGAGACTAGAAAACGGTAGCGGATGGACTGGTTGGTCAAGAGCCTGGATGATTTGTTTAGCTGCTCGTTTTAAAGATGCAGATCTGGCACAGCAACAATTAGAATCGATGATTGCACAAACCACTTATTACAATTTATTCGATACCCATCCTAGAAACGCTGGAAATACCAGTTGTTTTCAAATTGATGGTAATATGGGTGCAGTCGCAGGCATTTCGGAAATGTTAATGCAGAGTCACAATGGTTATATCGATATACTCCCTGCCAAGCCCGCTAATTGGGGAAATGGACATGTTAAAGGGTTAATTGCAAGAGGCGGTTTTAAAATTGATATAGAATGGAAACTTGGCGAATTGACTTCTGTAAGAGTAGAGTCACAGCTTGGGGGTAAGTGTACTATTAAATCTGGAGATAAAATAATAACATTGGAAACTCAAAGAGGCGATATTTTTAACTTTAATGCAGATTTAGTTATAATTTAAGAAGTAAAGAATTTTTGTTAAAGACATCTAACCCAATAAATAATAAATAAATTACTATGAAAATAAAAGGAATGAGATGGTGGATAGTTGTCTTACTATTTAAAATAAATTATTTAAATGGTCGATGGGTAGCTAATTTATTTTGAAAATAAGTGTAATTTGTTTGCTTTAAACCAAGTTTATGAAAAAATATACCATCTTTTTTTTAGTGATGTTTATGGGGGCTGTCAATGCCTTTGCCCAACCAATGTCAACGCCTAAAATTGCAGAGAAATCGGATTCGGCTAAAACGACTAGTAAAAAACCTACACTCGCCGATAAAGTAAAAGGCCAGTTAAAAAACATTGGGCTGTTTACCCTGTATCAGGATACAGCAACAGGCAGTGTTCAATTGTATATTAAAAAAGACCAGCTAGGCAAAGAATTTATTTATGAAAGCTTTTCAATAAGTGGTCCTACCACTTTACGTTTAAATCAAAGCATGCACCGTGCCAATTTGGTTTTTAAAATAAAGAAGGCTTTTGATAAAATCGAGTTTTCCATTGTGAATACAGGTTTGTATTATGATAAAAATAACCCAGTGAGCAAAGCAGCAGAAGTGGACAAGCCTGAAGCCATTTTCTTTTCTGACAAATACATTATTGAAGATTCATTGGGCTATTTAGTAAATGGGGATGGATTATTTTTAAGTGAAAAATTAGATCCTGTAAAACCCAATATGCCTCCAGGTCCTGGATCTGCAAGTATTTTTAATTTAGGGAGCTTAAATCAAAGCAAATCCAAGTATGCGCAATTACGCTCTTTTAGCGACAATACCGATGTAGTAGTGGATCTTTCTTATGACAATCCAACAGTAACGGCCAATGGAGGGCCAGACATCGCAGATCCACGCTATGTAAGAGTGCGCATGCAACATAGTTTTATTGCTATGCCAGACAATCAATTTGTTCCAAGAAAAGATGATCCAAGAGTGGGTTATTTTATGACAGAGCGGGATGATCTAACCAGCATTAGTCCAACGCCCTACAAAGACATGATTCATCATTGGGATTTACAGAAAAAAGATCCTACTGCTGCACTAAGTGAGCCGGTAAAGCCTTTGGTGTATTGGATTGAAAATACAACACCCCTTGAATACAGACAAATCATTTATGAATCAGGAATGAAATGGAATGAAGCTTTTGAGAAAGCTGGGTTTAAGCATGCAGTAGAAATGAAAATTATGCCAGATACAGCCACATGGGATCCGGCGGACATTCATTACAATGTAATCAGATGGGTGGCTTCTTCACTACCTTCTTACGGAGCTATAGGACCAAGTTTTGTGAATCCAAGAACAGGCCAAATATTGGGGGCTGATATTACAGTAGAGTGGTTTTCTGGAAATGCCACACCCATCAATGATGAATTGTTTAACGGAACCAATGCCCATTCAATCTCGTCTTTAATTGTTCCGCATTTTGGAATGAAAGATAATTGCAATTTGGCCAACGAGTTAAAAGCACAATACAATGCAGGGCTTACCGTATTAGAAGTGAATGGAGCAGCGCCTGAAGAAATTAAATTAATGCACCAACAATTTCTGACTTACTTAATCATGCATGAAATGGGGCATACATTGGGCTTAAATCACAACATGAAAAGCAGTCAAATGTTGTCGCCAAGTGAAGTCAATAACACAATCATTACACATAGCATTGGTTCGATGGGCTCTGTGATGGACTATCCTGCCATTAATATTGCATTGGATAAAAACAAGCAAGGTGATTATTATACCACCAAAGCAGGCCCCTATGATTTATGGGCTATTGAATATGGGTATCGACAATTTACTGCCGAAGAGGAAGCAGCTGGATTGAATAAAATTTTATCAAGAAGTACCGAACCTCAACTGGTATTTGGCAATGATGGAGACGATATGCGTGCCCCTGGTTCTGGCATTGATCCAAGAATCAATGTGAATGATTTCACCAATGATGCCATTGCTTATGCCGAAGATCGATTTAAAATAGTGAACAATTTGATGGGCAAATTGGTCAGCAAATATTCCAAGCCTGGAAAATCTTATGCCGAATTAAGGACAAGGTATGGCAGTCTTTTAACTCAAAGAAGAAACATGATTATGGCAGTGAGCCGTTATATAGGAGGTGTGTACATTGATCGTTCTTTCCCTGAGCAAAAATCAACCGCTAAGCCTTATACTCCAACGCCAGTGGCTGTTCAGAAAAAAGCCATGGCTACCTTAGGGAAATATGTATTTGCTCCAAATGTATACGACCAAGATGCACAAGTGTTTCCTTATTTGCAATTGCAAAGAAGAGGATTCAATCAAGGCAGAGGGGAGGACTACAAAGTTACAGCCAATTTGAATATACTGTCTACTGCTGCTTTTGATCATATTTTACATCCAGCTACTTTACAAAGGATTACCAATACAAGGTTGTATGGCAACGAATACAGTGTGACGGATGTAATGAATGATTTAGTGAAAAATGTTTTTGATGCAGACCTCAATGGGAATGTGAATGTATACAGACAATATTTGCAAACCTCATTTGTAAAAAGCAGTGTTCAATTGTTGGCGGATAATGCAGGATTGGATCAGGTGTCAAGATCGGCAGTTTTTTATTCTTTAAAAAAATTAAAATCAAAATTGGCTAGAGCTACAGTAGGAAATGAAGAAACCAAAGCACATAGAGCAGCCATGATTTTCTTTATTGAAAAAGCATTAAAAACGGATTAACTAGCAATTTATAAAAATTTGAACTTGGGTATCATTGTTGTCAGTTCTTGGGCCTTAAAGGAATCTGATATTAGAGAGACAGAAAGAAGAAGTTAAAATCAAGAAGGAATAAGGCTTGTATTCTAGTCGTCAAGTTGAAACAATTAAAACACATGATAAATTCCTATTCAAATCAAACAATAATAAGATCCTGTCTTATTTGAATAAGGCTAATTCATATAATGAAATATTAAGTATTATCTTATATAACAAGACAACCATCCTCACAGAAATGTGGGGATCTTTTTTGCTTGAAAATAAATATAAAAGGCATTGTATTTTTTGCAATTCCATATATTTCACTCTATTATCTTAAATCCCATTTTTGCTATGATAATGGTGAAAATCTTGACTAGTATGTAAGCGTTTTTTTGTATCTTTATTATAAGCTAAAACCTAACAAGCAATTGTAAATTTCGAAGTAAAAAAGCTAGTTGTTTTTTAGCTAAAATGGTGTTCAAAGATTGGTTAATACCATCTATTGTCACTTTTAATTCAAGGTTGGTGAACATTTCATTTTACAAAAGAAATTTGCCAATTTTCACTCAATATCCAATATATGAATAAGAAAAAAGTACTGCTTAACTTATTTCTGCTTATATCAATACTAGTTGTAGCTCAATCAAAAAAAATAGTGGCTCAACCGAATGCATGTGGTGCTGATAATCTTATACAAATCTTAAGGAAAAACCCTGTTTTTAGTGCTAACGAAGCGAAAATGAATGCGCAAATTCGGTTGTATAATGCTTCCTTGCAATCTGCAAGTACTATTAATCGTACTACCACAAATGCTAAAAAAAGTGGTATAGATAAAATCACCTCCATTTCACCTATCACTGGCATTATTTCCATCCCTGTAGTAGTTCATATTATTAGAACGAACCCCGAATCTGTAACAGATCAAATGGTGATTGACGGCATCAAAGAGTTAAATGATGCATTTGCACACCAAGGTAGTTATTCAGTAGATACCCTTGGTGTCAATACAGGCATTCAATTTTGTTTGGCAAAAACAGCCCCCGATGGATCCTTAACGAATGGTATTGACCGTGTTAATACTTACTACGAAAATATAGATGTTGATTTGGAGTCGGGTGTATTGGCTACATTGACTCAATGGGATCCTGCGTTTTATGCAAATATTTGGCTAGTTTCAGCAATTAAGGGAGAAATCCCACCTACCATTTTTGAATGTGGTAGTTGGCAACGTGTGGGCTATGGCGGTTACGCTTCAGCTGGTGGTGGGTTGGTGGTTAGTAGCTTGAGCGGTCCCTTGGTAGCTCATGAAATGGGACACTATTTATCTTTATTACATACTTTTCAAGGACAAAATTGTGCCAATGCAGATTGTACCCTTGATGGCGATTTAGTATGTGATACACCGCCTGATAAAAGCACCAAATCTTCTCCTTGTGCTAGTCCTGAAAACTCATGTAATACAGATACCATATCTGGACCTTTTACTAAAGATATGCCTGATAATATTTCTAATTTAATGGATTATGGCAGTCCTTGCCCCACGGTTTTTACTCAAGGCCAATCCAATAGGATGCATGCATTTCTTAATGTATTTAATGGCGGAAGTTTATTGAATAGTAATCGATGTAATTCGCCTTGCAATGGCGCTATTATGGCAAAGTTTGATTGGTATTCAAACTCACATCCCATAGTGGGAGACATGGTTAATTTTAACAATACCTCCACAGGTGCTTCCAAATATGAGTGGTATGTAAATGGAGTGTTGCTTGCTACTACGCAGGCATTTAGTTACCAAGTTGCTACGGCTGGAACCTATGTAATTAAATTACTCGCTTTTAACGCCACCCGCACTTGTGTTTCTTCCTATTCAGGTAATGTAATGGCTGATTGTGGAGTGATGGCAAGGTTCTCGCCCGATAAAAGAATTGTGGCATCTGCCAGTGTTATTTACAAAGACCCAGTGCTCTTTCAAAATACTTCTTATGGTGCAACCAATTACCAATGGTTTGTGTCAGATAAAACAGGCGCTAATTTTTCAAATGTGGGTCTATCAAAAGATCTTTTATATGATTTCCTGCAGCCAGGAACTTATAAAATAAAACTAGTTGCTTCCAAAGGTGCTTGTGTATCAAATTCTGGCACTTATACCTTGACCGTACTGGATCCAAAACCAGACGGTTCTATTTCAATATATGATGTAAAATGTTATAAAAACGATAGTATTCGAGTTGTTTTTGGAATTATTAATAACGGATACGATACCATTCATGCGGGAGCAATTATTAGTTTTTATGACAAATTTCCTGGACTTCCCAATACTCAAAAACTTAACAATAGCTTTGTGTTACCAACCGATATTTTGGGTAAATGTTCTTCTTCCACTTTCACCCAAATTATTGGGGTGAGTAAACCTAAACAAGATTCGTTGACATTGGTATTTGATGAAAATAATTTGGTAGATGAATTGAACGAAGCCAACAATACCGCTTTTATACAAAAGTTTCAATTTAAAATAATTGCCACTCCTATTGACACCACGGTGTATACCAATTCAACCCTTTCATTACTGGTGCAAAAAAAATCCGTAGACCCATTTCTTTCTGTTTCGTGGAGTCCAGTTACTGGCCTTTCTTGCACTAATTGTGTCAATCCAATACTTAGTGTTACAGATACCGTTTTAATGAAAGTGACAGCCAATAGTGGTTTTAATTGCACTGATTCAGCAATTGCTTATATTAAAGTTTTTCCAATAGACCTTAGTTTAGATAGTTCTGGTATAGATTGTTTTAAAAACGACATCTTGCTGGTAACTGTAAAAGTTTGTTTAACCAATGGCTATACAAGATTGAATAAGAAAGTTGAAATTGAATATTTCGACAACGATATAAGGCTGGGAGCCGCCAATAAATTAGGGTCCGTTTTTCTTGATCCTGCTACTGTGTTTACTAATGGATGTGTGGTTGTTCCCGCTATCATAAAAATGACTCAAACTCCTGATGTATTTGTTTTTATCAATCGATCCCTCATTCAATTTGAACTGCAAACAGCCAATAATGTTTTACAAAAAAAATACATTCCTTTTAAATTAATAGCTCAGCCCGCTGATTATGATGCATTTCGTGGAGAGGGTTTTTCCGTTAATATTATTAATCAAGGAGACAGTTACAAAAATCTCCTTTGGACCCCCAGTGAAGCATTGAGTTGTACCAACTGTATATCTCCAGTCATTATTACCAATATTAATAGAGAGTATAAAATTGTAGGGTCTAATAAGTTCTTTTGTACCGACTCAACTTTTGTGCATATCAAAACCTATTATCGATCTCATCTGGCACTGCCCAATGTGTTTACTCCAAATGGCGATGGGGTAAATGATTATTTTTATGTGATTGCTGGAAAAGAGGTAGTTTCTGTTAACCAATTTCAAATTTTTAATCGGTGGGGAGAAAGGGTTTTTGATATTAAGAATACCAAACCAAATCAATATCTGGGTGGATGGAATGGTTATTATAAAAATAAAATAGCAGAAAATGGAACCTATGTTTACTACATTATCATCACCTTGCTTAATGGTACTACAGAAGAAGTAAAAGGAAATATAACTTTGTTTAGATAATATATATGTTGAAATATAATACAATACTCCTATTACTAATTACCACTTGTATTTGCGCTACTGCGCAGGATGCTAATTTTTCGCAATTTTATTCTTCCCCCTTAACGCTTAATCCTGCCAATACAGGAAATTTCAATGGTTCTTTAAGGCTTGCAGGAAATTTCAGAAATCAGTGGGCTTCTTTTAATAACGCATTTTCTACAGCTACTTTTTCTGTAGATGCCCCTATTTTATTAACTAAAATGCCTCCATACAATCGACTAAGTGTTGGATTATCTGCATTGACCGACCAAAGCGGCAATGGGCTTTTAAAACAAAATTATTTTGCCGGTTCTTTTGCTTTTAAAAAAGGTTTTGATGCGGTTGCCAACCATTCATTAACGCTCGGTTTTCAGGCTTCTTATGGGAATTCTAACTTTAATAGCAGTTTGGCGAAATTCGAAGACCAGCTTACACCGGGTGGTTTTTTGTTGACTACATCTGAGCCTTTACAAATATCCAATACGTATAAGAAAATAGTAGATGTAAATTCGGGACTTATTTACATTGCCTCCAATGAAAATGGCAGAAGTTTTTATATTGGTGCAGCAGTAAATCATTTATTAGAACCGGCAACTAGTACTTTAAATGCAGATTATTATATCAAGCGAAGGTATACTGTTCATGGTGGTGGATATTTTCCGGTGGGAACGAATACTACTTTACATACTAGTTTTCAATGCCAGCAACAAGGGGATTATAGAGAAATAATTTTGGGAGGTGCTGCGAGTTATTATATTACTGGAAAAGCGACTAGTTATTATGAATTGTATTTGGGTACTTGGCTAAGAAATAATGATGCAATCATTCCCTATATTGGCGTTGAGTACAATCTGTTAAGATTTGGATTTTCTTATGACATTAACTATTCATCCGATAAAACAGCAGGTGCTTATTATCGCACGGCTGAATTTTCAATCATTCAGTTGTTCAATAACAATAAAGCCAACTTAATTAAGTGTCCTAAATTTTAACTGACCGTCGAAACTGGATACAAAGTTAAGCTGCTGTATTTCTGGAAGAAAAAAAGGGCAACAAATATCAACAACCAAACTTAATGAAAACATTTTTAATTTTCGCTTTTGTCCGATTTCAAGAAATGACCACGTGAGTTAAAAGCATCTGTCCTTCTTCACGCTAGTTACTATAAAAAATCAAGGTAAATCGTATCTTATTTGTTACCGAGTTTCAGGCATTAATGGTCGCCATGATGGGGTGAATGGAATGCTTAAGAATAAGGATTTTATGGATTGGCAGTTTGCTAAAGGTACACCGCAGATCATTTATGTTTTTGTTGACTCGCAAGGTCCTTATGGTGATTGATATCAGGTAGACTCATAAAATAACGGACCTTGAAGTCAAGCTTTAACAGAACGGAGGTGACATGCACTGGACGGTGGGTAGTGAAAATCCATTGGCAAATGAAAATGTAAAATACCACGAATCCGGAAAAACACAATTGGGAATTCCTTGAATGTTTTAAAGTGCAGGTTACAAGCCCACAACAGCCATAACCGGAAAATGATCCGATGGATATTTACCGAAATAAGTATCTGTAAGGATGCCCCATTTTTTTACAGAAAATTGTTTTGTTACAAAGATGTGATCAATTACTTCCATTCCCCGTGGCGTTCTAAAACTATTGAAAGAAGCATTATTCTGGTAAGGATATTGTGCTAGGCCATGACTATCTTTTATTATACCCGAATTAGCTAAGTGCAGATACCATTCGCTGTTGCGGCCTCCGTTCAGATCACCTGTAAACAGTACCGGATCATTTCCAGCAATGGCTTTGATTTTCACAATCATCAGCTTAGCACTTTCTACCCTAGCAACCACCCCCTCGTGATCAAAGTGTACGTTAAATAGATAGAATTTCTTCTTACTTGCGATATCCTGCAACTGCACCCATGAGCAAATACGATTGCAGCAGGTAGCATCCCAACCCTTGCCTGGTTTATCTGGTGTTTGTGACAACCAGAAATCGCCGCTTTTCAGTAACTTAAATTTATCTTTCTTATAATAAATAGCAGAGTGTTCACCGGCATCTTTGCCATCATCACGGCCAATACCGTATCGAGCATATTGAGGAAGAGCAGTGCTAAGGTCATTGAGCTGATTGATTAATCCTTCCTGAATACCAATCAAGTCAAAATCGTGAAAGCGGATCAGGTTAGCCTGAACAGGCGCACGGTTAACCCATAAATTCCCTGTGTCGCCGCGATTATCATATCGCAAATTATATGTGGCGACCGTAAATGATTGAGCACTGATAGTATGGGTAAATGTAATAATCAGCACTGATAATAGTAAAGATCTAATTTTCATATGAAAGGTAATTTTAGCGGTGGTTGATTTCAAAACTAGCAAATTTATATTTTCAGTAAATTTTGGAAATAATATAATATCGGCTCTAAAATACACCAAAAATTGCGCCCCAAATCAAATCCTAATTTTATAGTTAGTTATTTAGTATAATTCCAGGGCTTGACTGTCTTGTTTAATCCTATTATTAAAAATGACAATATTTTTTAATATCTTCGATTTCAATTGTTTTATAAAGCAATTGAAATTGGAAGCTTACATCAAATAAATAACAATATCCTAAAACAAAATGTATGAATAAAATCGTTCTTGGGGGTGCCATTTTTCTGCTGGCAGCAGTTGGATTTACCACTTTACCTGTTTCCCCCTTTTATGCACCTGCGATAACTGTACCTACAGGCTTTTCCATTAACCTTATTGCAGACTCACTTGGAAAGGTAAGGCATATCGATGTAAATAGTCAGGGTGGTATTTATGTGAAGTTAAATGCGCTGAAAGAAGGTAAAGGATTATTATACCTTACCGACCAGAACAAGGATGGTGTTATGGATACTAAAACTGCTTTTGGTAATTTTCCCGGAACAGGAATTAGTATCAAAGGCAAATATCTTTATTCATCCTCCAATTCAGGCGTTTACAGATATCTGTTGAATGACGAAGGTGAAGTGATCAGTCCTGATAAACCTGAATTAATCGTTGATGGTTTATTGGATAAGAAACGTGACAATTCTAAATCAATCGCTCTAGATGATCATAACAATCTATATGTAACCATAGGGTCTTATTCTGATGCTTGCCGCGAAGGTAGTACTGGAAAAGGAATTCCTGGATGTCCTATCTTGGATTCTGCAGCTGGAATATGGATGTTTAAGGCAAATAAACTTAACCAAACTTTTAAAGACGGAGTACGATATGCAACTGGACTTAAAAATTCTGTTGGCATTGACTGGAATGCAGCTTCAAAATCGTTGTTTGCAACTAACCATGGCCGGGGTGCATTTTCGGATAAATTCCCTGTAAATTTCACTGCTAAGCAAGATGCCGAAATACCTTCAGAAACCGTTTATGAATTGAAAAAAGGAGCGGATGCTGGCTGGCCGTTTACTTACTATGATAATTTCCAGAAAAAAAACATCCTCGCTCCAGAGTATGGTGGAGACGGAAAAATTGAAGGCGATACGAAGTATATTAATCCTTTAATTGCGCTCCCTGCACATCTCGCACCAAATGATCTTTTATTTTATACAGGAAATATGTTCCCTGCGAGATATAAAAATGGCGCTTTTATTGTTTTACATGGAAGATCAGCGGAACTTAAGAAAGCATATTTTGTAGCTTTTGTTCCTTTTGTACAGGGAAAGCCTTCAGGCGATTGGGAGATCTTTGCAGACAATTTTACATCATGGGCAGGGCCTGCACAATATCGTCCAATGGGCTTAGCTCAGGGGCCTGATGGCGCATTATACGTTTCAGATGATCTTAAAGGGACTATCTTCAAAATCGCTTATAATAAATAATGCATTGCTAATTAAATTCATTCCCCTGGTAATTGCCGGGGGATTTTTTTGGAATAACTACATTGTGCAATTTATTAGATTTAAATTCTTTTAGTAGCAATTGAATGAGAAATAACACCCTATCTTTAAATCAAGAAAAAGATTTTAAGCAATCGTTTACTTTGTTTTACCCATATCCAAAACTTATTTAAATTTAGTGAATGAAAAATAATTTAAAACTGACCGCTCTGTTTATCTGCATTTCAAGTAGCTTGCTTTTTGCTCAGAAAACGCAGGTGTTACTTCTGCCCACGATTCATAATGCGCACGATACCAATTCGAAATATTCCTATCAGCAGCTGCTGACTATTGTTGAAAATTTTAAGCCAGACCTCATTGTCATTGAAATTCGACCGGAGGATATGTCACAGACGGACTCGGTTTATTTAAATACATTTTACCGCCCGGATATGATCCTTGTTAAAAATAAATTTCCAGCTATCCCGAAGGTGGGAATTGATTTCCAGGGAATCGACATGATTGGAAAAACCTTACCCCTCAATTACCGAAAGGATACAACTACCGCCAATGGAAAAGCAGGTTTGATGAATCGTGCGATAAACAGGGATCCAGTTTTTATGATCGCTTTTAAAGGATCGGGGATTGCAGAACTAGAGAAAAAAAGACTTGCTTTAATCGCTACTGCAAGTGCACAGGAATTAATTGATGGGCCGTTTGATTCCTATTCCAATTTAATGGCGGCAAAGCTGGATTCATTAAGGGCACTTAACCCTGCATATACTCAATTTCAAATATCATCGTCCTACCGGGACAAGCGCTTAGCAGACAATGTTAAGGAGGCTATTCTTAAAAATCCCGGAAAAAGAATTATCGTGCTTTCCGGAGTTAATCATCACGGTTTGTATGTGCAGGTTATGAGTAAAATGAAGGGGATTAACTTTATTTCCAGCGTTAGCGGCCGGTAGAAAAAAATTACACATCGACCCTTTCTTGCAATTCCATTTTAATTCTAGCTAAATTTCAATCTGCTGTTGTTCACAGATTTAAACTAAAACCTGAGTCTAACATGAACAGCAAACGGTCATTTTGGATTATATATGGTCAAAATATGCCATTTGCATAAATTAACATATAACAAGCCGCTTCCTTTTTGTTTTTTAAAGTTTGCAGAAGTAAATTTGCAACATAAATTAATATTTTTTTTTCTTAAGCAGGGAAACAAAAATATATGAAATTACAAATTCTATGATGCAATTCTTAAAAACGCTTTCCGGACTGGCTATTTTTTTATTACCAGTCATTGTTTTTGGACAAATTAAAAGCAATTATACCATTAACGGCACTATCCGGGATAAACAAACAGGAGAGTCTCTTATCGGAGCAAGTATCAGCCTTGCTGGCAAAAATGTAAAAACTACCCTGTCTAATGCCTATGGTTTTTATTCTATTACAGCCGAAGCCGGCAACTATACTTTTATAGCAAGTTTTTCGGGATACCAGAGTGATACCTTGAAAATTGAGTTGAATAAAAATAGGGAGCTGCTTGTTGACCTTAGCACATTTAAATCTCAATTGCAAGAAGTGGTAATCAATTCCAGAAAAAAAAATGAGAATATTGTTAAACCGATCATGGGAATTCAAAAGTTATCAACTAACGAAATTAAAAATATTCCTGTTTTATTTGGGGAGAAAGATGTATTGAAAACCATTCAGCTTTTACCCGGCATTAAAAGTGCTGGAGAGGGGAATAGCGGTTTTTATGTTCGTGGAGGAAGTTCAGATCAAAACCTTATTTTGCTGGATGAAGCAACCGTGTATAATGCCTCGCATTTGTTAGGATTTTTCTCCACTTTTAATAGCGATGCTATCAAAGATATTACTGTTTTTAAAGGAGGCATGCCTGCAGAATATGGTGGTCGCTTATCCTCTGTTATCGATATTAAAACAAACGATGGTAGCAATCAAAAATTCGGCATGAGTGGTGGGGTTGGGTTAATTTCTTCTAGGCTAAATGCAGAAGGCCCAATTGTAAAAGATAAGGGTTCATTCAATATTAGCGCACGGAGAACCTATGCAGATTTGTTTTTGGCTTTTGCGAAAGATTCGGCAATTAAAAACAATCAACTTTATTTTTATGATTTAAACGGGAAAGCCAATTATAAACTCAATGATAAAAATCGGTTATTTCTTTCCATCTATAATGGCAGGGATAACCTTGGGTTTGGCGGTAATTTTGGAATAGATTATGGCAATACCACTGCAACCCTTCGATTGAACCATATTTTCAGTAGTCGTTTGTTTTCCAATACCTCTCTCATCTACACAGACTATAGTTATAAAATAAAAATTACTACAGCTAATAATAATTTGCTGATTACCTCTAATATTCGTGATTTAAATTTCAAACAGGATTTTCAATACTATATCAATTCAACCAATAAATTTAATTTTGGCATTGATTTCATTCATCATAGTTTAGTACCAGGTTCAGTTACCGCTACTCAGCAATCCAGTTTTAATAGTATAGCACTTCAGAAAAAATATAGTATAGAAAGTGCATTATATGCGTCTCACGAATGGAGTGCAACCGACAATATTAATTTAACCTATGGACTTCGCTTAACCTCATTCAATGCACTAGGGCCTGGTAATTTTTATAGTTATGATGCAGCCGGAAATGTAATGGATACCACCAATTACACCAGTGGCCAGTTTGTAAAAACATATGTAAACCTACAACCTCGTTTTGCCACAAGTTTTAAGTTTAATGAAAAACAGTCCATTAAATTTTCGTACACCAGAAATGTTCAAAATATCCACTTATTATCCAATGCCACTTCTTCAAATCCAACAGATTTATATGTTGCCAGCAGCAATAATATTAAGCCTGAAATAGCTGATCAAGTTGCCATCGGGTATTACCATAATTTTAAAGAAAATATGTACGAATTTTCTACTGAATTATATTATAAAAATCTTCAAAATCAGATCGATTACAAGAATGGAGCTGAATTAAGAGCTAATGAAAATGTAGAGTCGCAACTGTTATTCGGCAAGGGACGAACATATGGTATAGAACTTTTTTTTAAGAAAAAAATCGGAAAAGTAAATGGATGGGTAGGCTATACTTTATCAAAAGCGGAAAAGCAGGTGGATTTGATTAATAGCGGAAAATGGTACAATGCAACCCAAGACAGAACACATGAGCTTTCAGTGGTAGGAATTTACCAGGCAAATAAAAAATGGACGTTTTCTGCCACTTTTGTTTATTATACTGGTAATGCGGTAACCTTTCCAAGTGGCAAATATAATATCAATGGACAAACGGTCTTTTATTATACAGAAAGAAATGGCTACCGGATGCCAAATTATCATAGAATGGATATTGGTGCAACCCTACA
>JBIKOV010000027.1:0-24247 GCA_044357815.1 Ferruginibacter sp.
AGAAATAAGTTTGAAAGTAGGCCCTTGCACCCCTACGAAGAAACTCCAAAATCAATTGCATTTCAATCAGATTTTCTTTCAACCCATTTGTAAGGATATAGTGGTATTTGTTGATGGAGCCAACAAATACTGAAATTACAGATGGGGGAAGCGGGAGCTATTAGTAACCCAACGGAGTTTTTTTTAAATCCGGTTTGGATTTTTAAAAAATTGAATGCTCCTAAAAAAAATCTTCCGTAACTTGGAAAAAATTGCTGTAGACCATGCGCCTTCGACTTGCTATCCATCACAAGACCATCTTGGTTATTAGCACCATGCTATTATTTACCTATGTATTCATGGGCTGCAATCAACAATTTTCACCACCACTTGCCGACAAGGTAGATTTCAATTACGATATCCGTCCCATACTTGTACAAAAATGTTATCTCTGCCATGGCCCCGATCCTAGTAGCCGAAAAGGGAACCTGCGATTGGATACCTATGAAGGAGCCACGGCCCTTACAAAAGAAGGAAACAAAGCGATTGATCCGATTCACTCCGAAAAAAGCATGCTACTTTTTCGCATCAATCACAAGGATCCTGATATTATGATGCCCACGCCAGAGTCGAATTTGAAATTGACGGACCGTGAAATTGCACTGATAAAAAAATGGATTGATCAGGGTGCTGAGTGGAAACCTTATTGGGCATTTATACCCCCAAAAGAAACGGATGCACTCAAAGATTATTCCGGCAATACAGTCGATTATTTCATTAACAAAAAATTGGAAGAAAACAATCTCAGTATTTCAGAAGTAGCCGATAAAAACACGCTCATTCGAAGAGTTTCTTATGTGTTAACGGGGCTTCCTCCTACGCAAGCAGCTATACAAAAATTTTTGGAGGATAACACTCAAAGCGCTTATCCTAAACTGGTAGAACAGTACTTGCAATCGCCTCAGTTTGGGGAACGCTGGGCGAGGCACTGGATGGACCTCGTAAGATATGCTGAAACAAAAGGACATGAATTTGATTACACCATTTCCGGCGCCTGGAGATATCGGGATTACCTGATACGCGCTTTTAATACGGATGTTCCCTACGACCAACTGGTACGTGAACAATTGGCTGGCGACTTATTGGAAAAGCCAAGGATTAATGTAGCTGAAAAAACAAATGAATCACAACTTGGAACTGTTTTTTATACAATGGCTGAAGGCACCCACAGTCCGGTAGATATCCGAAAAGATGAATCAGACCGAATTGATAATATGATCGATGTTACCGGCAAGACTTTCCAGGCATTAACCATTGCATGTGCCCGCTGCCACGATCATAAGTTTGACCCCATCAGCACAAAAGACTACTACTCCTTTTATGGACTGATGGAAGGAACCAGATTTTCTCCGATCCCTGCTAACCTTTTAGAAACATCCAAAAAAACACAGCAATTACAATTGGTTGAAGATTCCATCCGTATTCAATTAATTAGTTCTTGGTTGAAAAAACAAAGCCCTGCCAACGCTGCGAAGGCTATGGTTGCATCTTATCATTTACAAGCTAGCCCTAAGGAAGATTCCGTTCTGGGGAATTTCTTGGAATCAGATTTGGATGGTTGGAAATCGGATGGCTTGGCTTTTGGAAATAGCACCACCTTGGGAGACCCAGTCTTTAATGACAAGCATAAATTGATGTTGCTCCAAGATGGAAAAGCATCGAGCCGGAAACTAGCAATAGGGATTTTTGGGGCGCTTCGTTCGCCTGACTTCACCATCAACAAGAATTTTATTGGTGTAAAGGCCGCCGGAAAAAAAGCATCCATCAGAATAGTGATCGATAATTTTCAACTTATCCAATATCCTATTTATGGAGGAATTGATCAACGAGTGGATACTACCCAGTTTAAAAATTTTATTTTTGACCTATCCCAATGGAAAGGCCATAACGCCTATATTGAAGTGCTGCCGGGTGTTTATGAATCCCATGTTTTTAAAATGAAAAAGGAATCTTATATCGAAGTGAAATATGCAATTGCTTTTGAAAAAAAATGGTTTGAGCCGGCCACTACTCATCCTCAATCCAATAAACCAGCTCAATCCCTTCAAGCAATTTTAGATAATAATGGATCAGCTGGGGATGTACATTTGATAAATTCCTTGATCCAATCAAACCGTCTGGTCCGACAATTACCCGACATAGAAAAGCTACTTCAAAAAAAATTGGATCTAGAACAATCCTTTACTGACTCTACCGAATTTTTTTATGGTGTAGCTGATGGCTTTGGAAAAAATAGCCCTGTTTTTATTCGCGGTAATTGTGCTGAGCTTTCACCTCAGCCTGTAAATCGTGCTTTTTTACATGCTGTCAAAGTGTCGAACCCCGATTTAAATGTAAAAGGAAGTGGGCGACTCCAACTGGCTTACTCCATTACCGATCCCAATAACCCCCTCACCTACCGAGTAATGGTTAACAGAATCTGGCACCATCTATTTGGCAGAGGCATTGTTGAAACGGTAGATAATTTTGGCATGCAAGGGAAGCTACCTTCTCATCCAGCGTTGCTAGATCACCTAGCCATCCAGTTTCAGAAAGACCATTACTCCATCAAAAAAACAATTCGGAATATAGTATTATCAGACGCTTTCAAAAGATCGGTGGTGCCCAATAAAAAGGCTGCCAAAACAGACCCGTCCAATACCATGCTTTCACACTATCCCGTTCGAAGACTTGAAGCAGAAGCAATACGCGACGCCATGTTGGCTTCATCCGACCAGCTAGACAAAAAGATGTTTGGCAGATCTGTACCCGTTCACATCACTTCGTTTATGAATGGCCGTGGTAAACCATCCAAATCCGGTCCGCTAGATGGAGATAGAAGAAGAAGTATTTATATGGAAGTGAGAAGAAATTTCATGGATCCTATGATGATGACATTTGATCGGCCAAATCCTTTTAACGCCTTTGGGAAAAGAACCGTTACCAATGTCCCTGCCCAATCACTCATTCTATTGAATGACCCATTTGTTATTCAACAAGCAGCAGCTATGGCAACCAATCTTTTGTCAAAAAAAATCAGCAGCTCCAATGACCGAGTTGATTGGATCTATCAGCGAAGCCTATCCAGAAATGCAACTCAAGAGGAAATAGAAGATGCGGAATCATTTATTTTGCAATTGAAAAACACGTATGCCAAAAATGGAATAAAAAGAAATATTGAATGGATCATTTGGAAAGATTATATTCATTCTGTCTTTAACTTAAAAGAATTCATTTACTTAAATTAAATATGGCAAAACACCCAACACCCAATCACCAACCGCTTTCCCGAAGGGAGATGTTGGGCATCTGCAAATGCGGCTTTGGTTCGCTTGCTATGGTGAGTTTATTTGGAAGCTTGTTGCCATCCTGTTCGGACTCTTCCGACAAGTCCGCTCTGTTGGATTATCTATCCCGTGGCCCCAAGGCTCCTGGCTTTTTACCAAAAGCTAAAAATATTATTTTTCTTTACATGGATGGAGGAGTATCCCAAGTAGATTCCTTTGATCCTAAACCCCGACTTGAAAAAGAAAATGGAGAAGATCCCAGTAGTAAGTTTAAAGTGGACGCCACCCAATTTGCTAATGTTGGTAAAATTTTAAAGAGCCCTTGGTCGTTTAAAAAATATGGTGAATCCGGAATGGAAGTGAGCGAACTATTTCCCCATATTGCTACTTGTGTAGATGATTTGGCATTGATTCGATCCATGGTTTCCAATTTTCCGGAACATACCAATGCAAATTATTTTCTTCATACAGGCAGTGGTTTGCAAGGACGCCCCAGCATGGGTGCCTGGATGAACTACGGATTAGGTAGTGAGAACAATACCCTTCCGGGTTACGTGGTGCTAGATGGCGGCCTTATTCCTCCTGGCGGACTAGACAATTTTAAAAATGGTTTTCTCCCTGCCACCTTTCAGGCTTCGATTTTACGCGCAGGTGCAGAACCCATTGCGAACATCAAACCAATTGATTCAATTGCAGGAATACAAGATGAGAAATTAGCCTTTTTGAAAAAAAGGGACAAGCACCTGCTAAGCTCACTGGAAGGAGCAGACGAAATTGAATCGGCAATTGGCAACTATGAATTGGCATACAAAATGCAATCCTCCATACCGGAGCTCACAGAATTTAAATCCGAATCGGAGGCTACTAAAAAACTATATGGACTAGATTCTGCTAACCCATATACAAAAAGTTACGCAGCCCAATGCTTACTTGCCAGAAGGCTCGTTGAAAGAGGAGTACGATTTATTGAGCTTACCTGCCCTTCCATTGGAGGCTTCGACCGCTGGGACCAACATGGAAATTTAAAACTTGGGCACGAAAGCAATGCCCAGGCAGTAGACCAACCCATTGCCGGCCTTTTAAAAGACTTGAAGATGCGAGGCCTACTAGAAGAAACCCTAGTTGTTTGGTCGGGCGAATTCGGACGTACCCCTTTTGCCCAGGGACAGGATGGACGCGATCACAATCCATCCGCATTCAGCATGTGGATGGCAGGTGCTGGTGTTAAAGGAGGAACCATTTATGGAGCCACTGATGAGTACGGCTATCGCGTAGTAGATAAGCCGGTTACCATACATGATTTACATGCTACCATGCTCTACTTGATGGGAATAGACCATAAACAACTCACTTTCCGTTTTGGTGGTCGTGATTTTCGACTGACCGATGTACATGGCAATGTGGTAAAAGATATTCTATCCTAAATAAATAAAAAATATACTATGAAATTGTTAAACCGCCTTTTTTACATTCTATTGTTAACACTCCAAATTTTACCTGCCGGTATGCAGGCGCAAAACCCTGCAAAAACGCTAGCGGGTAAGCCAGTCATTCGTCACTCCTTTTTTATCGCTGGCCCAAAATTCACCGGCATTATAGGCGAGAATGGAGAAGAAATTTGGAATTCCGATAAGCCAGGTGCAAGAGACGGATATGTATTACCCAATGGAAATATTTTGATTTGCTGGGGTGATGAGGTGAAAGAGTATAACGGCGACAAACAAGTGATTTTTAATTTCAAAAAGTCCGCTGCTGAAAATGAATTAGGCACGGCAGTACGCTTAAAAAATGGCAATACGTTGATTACTGAATCCGGAAAACAACCGCGGCTGCTCGAAGTAGACCAATTGGGTCAAATAAAAATATCCGTTCCCTTGCTGCCTGAAACAGATAATTTCCACATGCAAACAAGAATGGCCCGCAAACTTCCAACAGGTAATTACCTAGTTCCTCATTTATTGGCATTCAGTGTGAAGGAATATACTCCCTCCGGAAATATTGTAAATACCTTCAAAACTGACCTGGAAGCTTTGGGTGGCAGAGAGGCGGAAAATTGGCCTTTTACCGCTATCCGTTTAAAAAATGGCAATACATTGGTTACCCTTACGCATGGAAATAAAGTAGTAGAATTTAATCCCCAAGGGGCCATTGTATGGAAAATATCCAATGATGATTTTGAAGAAAAACCATTTAAAGATCCCTGCGGTGCTCAGCGTTTACCCAATGGCCATACGGTGATTGCAAGTTATGGAGCAAGTGAAGGCATCCGGCTGTTTGAAGTAGACAACAATAAGAAAATTGTATGGACCTACAATGGATATGGTGCGCATGAATTTCAGATCTTGACCACCAATGGGGAAAATTTAAAAGGCAGTCCACTAAAATAATTTTGTTACTAACGGAACTTATCTACCTATGCAACCAGCTCCAGATCTAACGATGTTTTTCGGAAGATTTCATCCCTTATTTGTTCATCTTCCAATAGGCCTTTTGGCTTTCGCGATTCTTATGGAGCTGATCCTATTTTGGAAGCCACGCGAATCATTTGCAAAAACAATTCCACTAGTATGGTTGGTAGCTGCTATTAGCTCGATCCTTTCAGCAACTGCAGGCTATTTTTTATCCCTTGGAGGTGGCTATGAGGAATCAACCATCAACCTCCACAAAATAGGCGGAATAACACTTGCAGTTATTTCTACTTGCTGTTATTTACTAGCTGCTTTCCCCTTGCCTTTTTTTACTAAGACCCCCAAGGTTATAAAAGCTGCTTTGATGGCATTGATTTCAATATTGCTAATCCTCACTGGCCACTGGGGTGGATCACTGACCCATGGCAGCAATTACTTGATGGAATTTGCACCCTTAGTTGGATCAGGTAGTCAAAAAAATCAAGCAGCGCATACAAAAATTTCAGAACTAGATTCTGCAGATATTTTTAAAGATGCAGTAATGCCTATTATTCAATCTAAATGTGTTAGCTGTCACAATAAAGAAAAGAAAAAGGGAGGACTGCTGCTTACTTCTTACGAAGAAATTTTAGCCGGAGGAAAATCAAGAGAAGGCGTAATTCCAGGAAACACCGCTACCAGCGAAATTTTCAGACGCATTACCCTTCCTAAGGAGCATAAAGAATTTATGCCTTCCGATGGTAAAAAACCCCTAACTGAATCACAGATTGCTATTTTAGAATTTTGGATTGAAACTGGTGCACACCGCAACATGATGATTGCCAACTTGAAACCGGATAAAAAAATAGCCGCTGTTTTCGGAGATTTCTTCCAACTCGGTCGCGCTGCCATTCTTTCTTATTCAGCAAAGCCGGCTGCAAAAAGCGATCTTGTTGCGCTATTAAAAGAAGGATTTCAAGTATATGCCATCAATGAATCCAATAACCTATTAGAGGTGAAATTCATAGGGCCTTCCACCGCCAAGCCAGATTTATCAGTGCTTGAGTCGGTAAAGGATCAACTGGTTTGGTTACAACTCCCCAACTGCGGAATCACAGATGAAGACCTTGAAATAATTGGAAAACTACCGAATCTTTTTAAACTAAACCTTAACCGAAATAAGATCACAGATAAAGGTATTCCAGCGCTTGCAGGATTGAATAAACTTGAATTGTTGAATTTGTATGGCACCGCTATTACTGACAGTTCTATTAGCTCGCTACAGAATTTAATGAGCCTACAAAAATTATATGTATGGGAAACTGCAGTAGATTCCACACGCATGGAAACGATGTCAAAATCAAAAAAGGGATTGGAGATTGTTTATAAACTGGTGCCTTGATAATTTTACTGGATTATTATAAGCAAGGAAGCGCTAAATAGAAATGCATGGCAGCGTTAGATTCAAGTAATCATTGTTTACTTAATGGAAGTAACCGCTTTGATTACCCAGGCTAAACAATAATCATTAAAAAACAGCAGCTGAACGGGTAAGGGGATTGTATTGATTTTTAAAATATGGCATTGAGCAATTGCTTCCTGTTCATTTCCTTGGAGCTGATTGATATGCAGATGTTTTATAAAATCAACTTCCTGGCTACCCTGCCATTTAAATAGTGCTTCTTTAATACTCCAGGCAGCAGTTAATACTTTTTCGCTAGAAGTAGCATAAGGCAAAACGGTGATTTCTTTCAATAACTGTTGTTCTATCTCAGATAAAAATTTATGTTTTATCTTTTCCACCCTAGGGGATATTTTTTCAATATCTACCCCTACCCGATGGTCGGGACTTACCACTACGGCTGCATATTCTCCACAATGAGAAATCGAAAAATGATAGGCCTCGTTTTCCAAAAAAGGCTTTCGGCTATCGGCAATACGAATCAGCTCATAGGGAAAATCGGGATATAATACTTGCAATAAATACCGGCCGGCCAAATGCTGCCGTCTTTTATTGGGATGGGTAATTTCTTGCTGCAAGGGCACTTTTTGCATAAAAAACTCTTCTGGCTCAGTGATGTGCCAAACACCTAATTTTGTGGTGTCGTTGATATTTTGTTGATAAACCAGCGGCATAAAACGGTGATTAATTTTTGATTGTAGGAATTTGAATGAATATTTGCACCAGTAATTCAGTTTGCAAATTTCCCAATAAACGCTTAGCAAAGTAACGCATAAAACCTTTAAACCAATTAACCTGACATGATCCTGAGCGACACGAGAATTTTAGAAGAAATGGAAAGTGGTACCATCAAAATAGTCCCCTATAACAGAGAATGTTTGGGCAGCAATAGCTACGACGTACATTTGGGCAGATCGCTGGCTACCTACACCAACAAGGAATTGGATGCCAAAAAGCACAATACCATTGAGCATTTCGACATACCCGAAGAAGGGATTTTATTATTGCCTCATGAATTTTATTTGGGTGTTACTGAAGAATATACTGAAACACATGCACATGTTCCTTTTTTGGAAGGAAAATCCAGTACGGGCAGGTTGGGCATCGATATTCACGCCACAGCCGGCAAGGGAGATGTAGGGTTTTGCGGCAACTGGACACTAGAGATTTCGGTTAAACAACCGGTTAGAGTATATGCTGGCATGCCGATTGGTCAACTGATCTATTTTCCGGTAGACGGGGTGATAGAAGTAAAATACAATGAAAAGAAAAATGCCAAATACAGTGGGCAGCCCAATAAGCCAGTGGAGAGTATGATGTGGAAAAACAGTTTTTGATTTGTTTTTTTGGGAGATGACATCTTTTTTTGGGAGATGACATCTTTTTTAGGGAGATGACATCTTTTTTAGGGAGATGACATCTTTTTTAGGGAGATGTCATCTCAGTAAACTCACTCAATTTAGCTTCCAAATTGAATAATTTAGTACCGAAGCAAAACTTACCCAGCTAATATAGGGTACCAGCAACCATGCTGCCGCAGGGGAAATTTTACCAAACCACCAAATAGTTAGTAAAATCATAGTCCACAAAACAATGATTTCTACAAATGCCCAACCTGGCTGATGTGCATAAAAGAAAATGATAGACCAGAAAAAATTCAATACCAACTGGATGGCAAACAAGCCAATCGCCATTTGCTTCAGTCCTCGAACTGTATCACTTTTCCATACCAGATAAAGGGCAATTCCCATCAATAAATACAACAAGGTCCATACTGGTGCAAAAATCCAATTGGGTGGATTAAAGGATGGCTTATTGGCCACTGCATACCAGCCCTTCACCGCCGAGGAGGTGAAAAATCCCCCCAGGCTGCCCACCAACAAAGTGATTCCAATGGAGATAAATAGTTTCATAGTGTAAAAATTGATTGATTTAAAATTAATGATTTGAATCGTAGAAGTATTACCCAGTATAAGAAAATGCTGCAAACCTATTTATATTTTTCCAAATTTTTTATAGTACCCAATCAGTAAACCAGTTACTTGCTCATAACTCAAAATCCCGGAGGGCTGCTGATTGTTTTGCAAATAGGCCCCGTAAATCCATCTTACAACTGGTTCAATGGGATTTCTGTGGCGGTTATTAAATTGTCTCCATTCCTTTAAATCCAACTTAACGGCAGGCAGTAATTGTTTTGCAAAAGCCTTTGCAGCCAATGAATCGGTATAATACAAATTGCCGTTGGCATATAAAAAAAGATCGAGATAAGCCGAATAATGAAAGGCAGGATCTTTGGAAGCCGTTGCAGCCAAATATCCGACAAAATTGGCCTCGCTCTCTTTGGCATAGCCCAACTGATGGGCTATTTCGTGACAATTGGTAAACGGTTGTATAAAACCAGGCACGGTGGTATTCACTTGTCCTTCCCCTGTAAATGGATTGTAGTACCCCAGAAATCCTACATAATTTCCCAGCCAGCCCCATAAGGAAGATTTGATGGAAGCGGGATGATAATTTAAAAACGGATATTTTTTCTCCACCTCCAGATAAGCCTGCTGCGATCGATCAAAAATCTGGTCGGAGCTCATCCTAGTAGGTGCATTTTGCAAGAGTAGGGTGCTGCTTTCATTTACCTTCTGAAGCAACACAGCACTGAGGCTTTTTAACTCATTGACTGAGTATTCCCCAGTTGACAACCCCAATTGCCATGCAATCCCCTTTCGGTTATAATTGATTCCCCAAAGTATATTAAAGAACACATAAATCATAAGTAGTCTGACCAATGTTCGCTGTACTGAGAGCACAAATTCACCCCTAAAGAATTGCTTTTTATAAATCAACTGGAGGTTTTTTGCTGCCTTTAATAAAAGCCAAATAACAACTGCTCCATATAAAACATCCCCCAAACTAAAGGGCAGCCAACCCAATAGCCCCCTTAAAAAAAAGGAAATAAAAGGGTAAATTCCACTGGAATAATACTGTTCTACCCATCGCTCATTAATAGAAAACAAGTGTATTGCCAGCGCTGCCAACACCCAAATGACCAATCTTGTCCAGCTACTTTTTTGCTTCATGAAGGCTAAAAATAACAAAAAAGTGGCTAGTCCCCCTGGTATCTACAAAATATTATATAAATTTTTGCGCTCTGTAATCCTAAAAATTACTACCTTTGCCGTCCTTTAAACCGGAGTTAATGGGAAAGAGAAGGGAATTTGAAATAGCCTTTGTAGGATTGAAACCCGGAATTCATGATTTTGTCTATGAAGTCGATGATGCATTCTTTGAGGATGTTGAATCAAGAGATTTTACCAATTGCCATGCAATTGTAAAACTCCAGCTAGACAAAAAGAGTGGATTTCTGCTCTTGAAATTTGAAGTAGGTGGAAAATCGGAAGTGGAATGTGATCGATGTGGCAACCAACTTACGATGGACCTTTGGGACGAGTTTAAGATGGTGGTAAAGATGGTGGACAACCCAGAGGAGATGAATCAAAATGAGGACGATCCCGATGTGTTTTATATTTCCAAAACGGAAAGTCACTTGAAGCTCAATGAATGGATTTTCGAATTTGTAAGTTTAAGTGTTCCGTTGCAGAAAATGTGTAAAGAGGAAGAAATGGGTGGACCCCAATGCAATAATGAAGCGTTAGAAAAGTTGAAGGAAATGAGGATTAGTGAAGATGCCAGAAATGCCCAAACCATTTGGAAAGGCCTGGAAAAATTTAAAAGTGAAGAGTAAACAATCAATGGGTAATAAAGTACACTATTTATCACCCATCGGATTCAAATATCAGTTAAAACAATTATCAATTAATATCAACTAAAATTTACCCATATGCCAAATCCCAAACGACGCCATTCGCAACAACGCAGCGCAAAAAGAAGGACGCATTATAAAGCAAGCGAAACTACGTTAACCGTGGATAAGACAACCGGAGAAACACATGTACGTCACCGTGCACATGTTAGTGAAGGAAAATTATACTACAAAGGACAAGTGGTAGCTGAAAAAGCGCCCCTAAAAGCATAATATTTTTCAAATGCTGAATTCTAAGTTCTAAATTCGTTAAGGAATTTATGACTTAGAATTTTTTATTTAATGAATGTACCATGAATATTGCCCTTGACATGATGGGTGGCGATTATGCCCCGCTGGAAGCAGTAAAAGGTATTTCACTTTTTATTGCCGAAGGAGATAAAAATACAACCCTTACCCTGATTGGAGACAAAGCCATCGTGGAAGCGTTGCTATTGGAACATTCTATCCCTACCCACTCCATTACTTTAGTGCACGCAGCTGAAGTTATCGGTATGCAAGAGCATCCTACTAAGGCACTTCGTGAAAAACAACAATCCTCCATCGCCATCGGATTTGAATTATTAGCTTCTGGCAAAACGGATGCATTTATTAGCGCTGGCAATACCGGCGCCATGATGGTGGGGTCATTATTCAGCATTAAGGCAATAGAAGGCGTTTCACGACCTACCATTGGCGCCTACATTCCTAGAGAAAATGGCAAACTTGGCCTGTTGGTAGACGCTGGTATCAACTCAGATTGCAAACCCGAAAACTTGGCTCAATTTGCCACCCTCGGCGCATTATATGCCGAACATATTCTTGGGTATCCTAATCCAAAAGTAGGGCTCATTAATTTAGGTGAGGAAGAAGGAAAGGGCAACCTACTTACCCAGGCAGCCTATCCTTTATTGAAAGAAAATAAGCACATTAATTTCATTGGTAATATTGAAGGACGAGATGTTTTAATTGATAAGGCAGATGTGATGGTTTGCGAAGGATTTACTGGTAATGTGGTTTTAAAACTGGCAGAAAGCATTTACGATCTGGTGCAACGTAGAGGAATACAAGATGAACATTTTGAACGGTTTAATTTTGAAGTATATGGTGGTGTGCCGGTGCTAGGGGTTGCAAAACCTGTAGTAATTGGACATGGCATCTCACATGCACTTGCTTTCAAAAACATGATTCTTACCGCCGAAAGAATGATTGCCAAAGATTTGATGCAGAAAATGAAAGATATTTTTAGTTCGCAAACATAGCCTATCCAATACCCCCTACTTTAAAAATTGGGTAGGTGCTATATTTACCAACATATCTTTTGTCATTCGCTCAAGATTATACGCTTCCTTCCACCCCCAATCATTTCTAGCCTCAGCATCATCAATACTTTGTGGCCAACTATCGGCAATCGCTTGACGGTAATCGGGTTGATAGGTCACTGAAAAATCAGGGATATACTTTTTTATCTCGGCTGCAATTTCTTTAGGAGAAAAACTCATACCTGAAATATTATACGCAGTGCGGGCCTTAATATTTTCCTTCGGAGCCTCCATCAATTCAATGGTAGCCTGAATGGCATCCTGCATATACATCATCGGCAGATAAGTGTCTTCTTTTAAAAAACATTGATACTTTTTTTCTGCTACTGCTTCATGAAATATTTCTATTGCATAATCGGTAGTTCCCCCACCGGGTGCACTTTTATAACTAATTAATCCTGGATAACGAATACTTCTTACGTCTACTCCCCAACGTTGGTGATAATAATTGCACCAAAATTCACCCGCATACTTACTTATCCCGTACACCGTAATAGGCTCAATGATGGTTTGCTGTGGGCAATTTTGCTTGGGTGATGTAGGGCCAAAAACTGCAATCGAACTGGGCCAGTATACTTTATGGATATTTTCTTCCTTGGCAATATCCAATACATTGAGCAGACTTTGCATATTGATACTCCAAGCAAGATTAGGATTTTTTTCACCCGTAGCAGACAAGATCGCTGCCAGTAGATAAATCTGGGTAATATTTTGTCGAATCACTTGTACATGCAGCATTTCCTTATTCATCACATCTAGACTAACATAAGGACCCGTACCCTTCAATAATTCATTTTCTTCTCTTAAATCACTTGCCAACACATTGGCATTACCATATATTTTTCGCAAGGCTAAGGTAAGTTCCACCCCGATCTGACCAGAGGCTCCCACTACTAATATTTTCTCTTTTAGCATTTATTAATTATTATAATTGTAAGGTAAAAAATCCAGTGTAATTGCTTCATAAATCACCCATTTACACCATGCCGCTTTTGAAAACAGGCAAACACTAAGTATATAACAAAGGCAGCGATTACAATTGACTCTGACGGATTGCTCATTAAAACAGATCCTTAACTCGCTGGGTTAAAATTGATGGGGCAAATATGCTTAGGCTCGACTTACTAGCCCCATTAATCGAAAACGCATCCGAATTAGAAAACATTACAAATACCTTACAGGATTTCGCCTAGCATTGAGGATGTACTGTTTGATATTCATCCAAAAAGCAATGAAAAGATAGATGACCACTGGGGAACCCATGGTGATAAAAGAAATATAAATAAAATTCTTTCTGATAATAGAAGTCGCTATCCCCAATCGCTCCCCTATTGCAGTGCAAACACCAAAAATATGCCATTCAATAAAGGACCGTATAGTTTTCATTTAGCTAATTTACAAGATAATAATGATTTATTATACATTTATACCTGCATTTTTCTTAAAAGCTGACTTGATTTTTTGTAAATTTGCAAAAAATAAATTGAAATTATAAAAATCAACAGCTTCCGCAATTTAGCTAAACGGCTTTCATGTTTCAAAAATCTTTTTTATCAACTTTACCTATTTCCTAATACTCAAATTGACATTATGGCCTTCGACATTGAAATGATCAAAAAGGTATACGCCCATTTTGGGAGCCGAATTGAAGCGGCCCGCAAAGCTGTTGGCAAACCTTTGACCCTTACAGAAAAAATATTGTATGCCCATCTTTGGCAGGGAGATGCTACTGCCGCTTTTGAAAGAGGCAATAGTTATGTTGACTTTGCGCCAGACCGTGTTGCCATGCAGGATGCTACGGCTCAAATGGCATTGCTCCAGTTTATGCAAAGTGGCAGAAGTCAGGTAGCGGTTCCTAGTACCGTGCATTGTGATCATTTGATAGAAGCAAAAGTAAATAGCAAGACCGATCTTACTAGAGCTGTTACCGAAAGCAGTGAGGTTTATGATTTTTTAGCTTCGGTGAGCAATAAATATGGAATTGGTTTTTGGAAACCTGGTGCTGGAATTATTCACCAAGTTGTATTAGAAAACTATGCCTTTCCCGGTGGAATGATGATTGGAACAGATAGTCATACTGTTAATGCAGGTGGCTTAGGAATGATCGCCATTGGTGTAGGTGGTGCAGATGCCTGTGATGTAATGGCTGGCCTAGCCTGGGAATTAAAAATGCCCAAACTGATCGGTATCAAATTAACCGGCAAACTAAATGGCTGGGCTGCACCAAAAGATGTCATCTTAAAAGTAGCTGGCATTCTTACTGTAAAAGGTGGAACTGGAGCAGTAGTGGAATATTTTGGAGAAGGCGCTACCAGCATGAGTTGTACTGGAAAAGGAACCATTTGCAATATGGGTGCCGAAGTAGGAGCAACCACTTCTACTTTTGGATATGATGCCAGCATGAGCCGGTATTTAAAAGCAACTGGCCGCGAGGAAATTGCCAACGCTGCTGATGCCATCGCAGAGCATTTAACAGGAGATAAGGAAGTATACGCCCATCCGGAACTATACTTTGACGAAGTAATCGAAATCGACCTTACCACCTTGGAGCCTCATTTAAATGGACCCTTTACTCCAGATTTAGCTACCCCCATTTCACAAATGAAAGCAGCCGCCCAAGCCAATGGATGGCCCACTAAAATTGAAGTAGGGTTGATCGGCAGCTGTACCAATTCTTCTTATGAAGATATCAGCAGAGCCGTAAGTTTAGCGCAACAAGTAATTGACAAGGGACTAAAACTAACCGCTCAATTTTCAATTACCCCTGGTAGTGAGTTGGTTCGTTACACCATTGAAAGAGACGGATTTTTGGGTGTATTTGACAAAGTAGGTGCTACCGTTTTTGCAAATGCCTGCGGGCCTTGTATCGGTATGTGGGCTAGGGTAGGTGCAGAAAAAGCAGAAAGAAATACCATTGTCCATTCATTCAACCGAAATTTTGCCAAACGTGCAGATGGTAATCCCAATACATTTGCTTTTGTAGGAAGTCCTGAAATTGTAACCGCTATGGCAATTGCAGGTGACCTTACATTTAATCCACTTACCGATACCCTTACCAATGATAAAGGCGAGCAGGTAAAGCTGGACCCGCCGAGTGGTTTTGAATTACCACTAAAGGGCTTTGATGCAGAAGATGCTGGTTACCAGGCTCCTGCTAAAGATGGCAGTGCAATCCAAGTATTGGTTGCTGCAGAAAGTAAACGCCTTCAACTATTAGATCCTTTTGCAGCTTGGGAAGGAAAAGACCTCAAAGGTTTAAAATTGTTGATTAAGGCTAAAGGAAAGTGTACTACCGACCATATCAGTATGGCAGGTCCATGGCTTAAATTTAGGGGGCATTTAGACAATATCAGCAACAATATGCTGATTGGTGCCATCAACTTTTTTAATGAAAAAACCGACCTTGTTAAAAATCAGCTAACTGGTGTGTACGGCACTGTACCTACCACCCAAAGAGCATATAAAGCAGCAGGTATTGGATCAATCGTTGTAGGTGACGAAAACTACGGAGAAGGTTCTTCAAGAGAACATGCTGCCATGGAGCCTCGCCACCTAGGTGTACGTGCAGTATTGGTAAAATCATTTGCCCGTATCCACGAAACCAATTTGAAGAAACAAGGTATGCTAGGTCTTACCTTCGAAAACAAGGAAGATTACAATACAATACAGGAAGATGATACCGTTGATATCATCGGTTTGGAAACGTTTTCCGCCAATCAACCGCTACAATTGGTATTGCACCACGCAGATGGTAGCAACCAAACCATCCAGGTAAACCATACCTACAATGAGCAACAAATTGAGTGGTTCAAGGCTGGTGGCGCATTGAATATTATTAGAAAGGAATTTGCCGCAAGCAAATAAGAATCCTTTTAATAATAACAGGCGGAACTCTTTCTGGGGTTTCGCCTGTTTTATTTTACATCCTGCCAATCACTACCGCAGGTTTTCCTTTGAGCTTTAAGCTCCGAAAAAGTGGAGAAACTTTAAGTCAAAAAACACCTTTTCAAAAATTAGTTCTCACTTATGTATTTTTAACCAAGCGATTCAACTAATTTCATGTGTCATTTAAAATTAAATATCCCGATATGATTGTTAAAATACTTACCGTTGCCGGACTCGCAACATTTGAAATATACGCAGCCATACCGGCTGGATTTGTATTAGGTTTGTCGCCATGGACGATTTTTTTCTCGAGTGTCATTGGGGGACTGACAGGCGTTTTTGTTACCGCGTTTTTAGGCAACAAGATTAGGGCTTTGATTTTCAAAAATAAAACAGTAGAAAAGAAAAAAAACAATCATCCGATGGCCAATAAAATCTGGAATAAATATGGCATTATCGGATTGGGATTTTTAGGTACCATGGCCGTTGGTGCACCGATAAGCATTGCGGTGGGAGTTGGGCTAAACGCAAATCTTAGCAAGCTCATCACCTGGTGTTGCATCGGTGTTGTGACGCGTTGTGTTTTATTTACATTGATTGGTCATTTTGGACTTCAACTACTTTGAGGTAAACTGTGCAATCTGCTAGTTGAAAATACCTTCAAATATTCATGTTGCTGCCCCCTTTATCAAGCGGGTTCAATCTAAAGAGATTGCAGCCAATTAATTTTCCAACCCCAATTTAAAATTAAAAATATGCCTCCCATAAAAACTGCCCTCTTGTCATTTGGTATGTCAGGTAAATTATTTCATGCACCATTTATACAGGCTCACCCTGGCTTTCAACTAGCAGGTGCATGGGAAAGAAGCAAGAAAATCATTGGCGATTTTTATCCAGGGGTTCACTCCTACCCCTCATTGGAAACCATTCTAGAAGACGAATCAATTGATCTGGTAGTGGTGAATACCCCCACCGCTACCCATTACGAATATGCAAAAAAAGTTTTACTGGCTGGAAAACACGTGGTAGTAGAAAAAGCTTTTACAACAACAGTTGCAGAAGCGGTAGAACTGAAAGAAATTGCTGAGAAGGTAAATAAAAAAATATCCGTTTATCAAAATAGGCGCTATGACAGTGATTTTAAAACAGTAAAAAAAATAATTTCAGAAGGATGGCTAGGTAAAATTGTAGAAGCAGAAATTCACTACGACCGATATAAACCCCTACTCAACCCAAAGCCACACAAAGAAATTCAAAGTGCTGGATCTGGTTTGCTGAAAGATCTTGGACCCCATATCATCGATAGTGCAATTTGTTTATTTGGGTTTCCGCAAGCAATTTTTGCAGAGATCCGAATCACCCGGCCCGAATCGTTGGTGGATGACTGGTTTGATCTACTCCTGTATTATCCTGATTGCAGCGTGCGACTAAAAAGTGGGGTATTTGTAAGGGAGCCACTTGCCAGTTTTATTGTTCATGGAACAAAAGGTTCTTTTTTAAAAAACAGAACGGATGTGCAAGAAGCCGATTTATTGGCCGGTAAAACACCCAATACAACCGACTGGGGAACAGAACCAGCATCGGAAAGAGGTTTATTACATACCGAAAAAGATGGACAAATTATTCGGGAACAGGTAGAATCACTGAAAGGTAACTATTATGACTACTACGATGGCGTATACAAAGCCATCACAGATAATAAACCAATGCCAGTAACAGCTGAAGAAGGCATCGGTATCATGCGCATTATTGAGGCCGCCCTACTAAGTTGCCAAGAAAAGAAAGTGATTGAATTGTGAATGGGTAATTGTGAATGGTGAATTGTGAATGGTGAATGGTGAATTGTGAATGGGCAATTTTGAATGGTGAATGCTGAAAATTCGGCCATCTAATGCCGTTGTTGGTCTTATTGACCAACAACCGAAGTTTACAATACGCTTACCCATTGCTGAAATTATACTATTTCAACGCTTCGCATGTTGGTCAATAAGACCAACATGGGCTTAAGATAATTGTCTGATTTGGTGAATGGTCAATTGTGAATGGTGAAAATTCGACCATCTTTCTGCTTCTTAACTATTATGCTAATTCATCCAGCACCATTTCAGTTATCAACTATCCGTTATCAACTATCCTTTCAACTATCCGTTATCAATTTCACAATTTCCCATTCACCATCTCACCCCTCTGCCGCGTCAAACCATATTTTTGTCTTATCATCCCAGTCGCCATTATAATTGATGGTGAGCTCCTCTCCCTTTTCAATGATTCGCACTGTTTTTACAAGAATGACATCCTCTTCATAATTCATAAAATATTCGCAATTGCTTTGATAGCTATGGTTATAAATCGGCACCAGCCCCAATGACATACAGCATTTGTCTTTTAGAGTCCCCCATTCAAAAATATAATCGTGCAAGGCTGTTTTATCCAAATGAATCCGGTCATCGCCACTCATAACTATCACAGGTGACAATTCGACTACCGTGTTTTCAGCAATCGTTTCTGCTGTATAAACACCTCTTCCCATCGAATCTGTTTTATCAACATATAAATAAGGTTTTAGCATAACATTGAATTAAAAGTAAAAATTGTAATTTGCAAGATAGTTATTTTAGGGGTTGCACTTAGAGCAATAAAAAATCAATATCATAATAAATACTTGTGATATTGGTCGTTTAACAATCTCCGACTCTGGTGAATTACTAAACAATCGCTCCTTTGATAGTTTACTACAAAAATTAATAAGATGTCGCTTGAATTAGAAGAAATAACACTGCAACAAAAATTCGAGGAAGCGATTGCTTCTGAAGATATATTAAGGATTCAGGATTTTTTGAATGACCAGAATATCAGTGATGTGGCCAATCTTATTTATGAGAATGAAAATTTTGAAAGCCAGATCATCAGCCACCTTTCGCTGCATCGGGCTGCAAGTGTTTTTAAGATATTGGAACTGCCTACCCAAAAAAAGATCATTAAAACATTACCTCCTTTTAAAACTGCCGAGTTACTCAATGAGCTACCTCCCGATGACAGAACTTCTTTTTTAAGTGAACTGCCGGGTAACGCAGTACGCGAATTAGTAAAGGCACTGAATCCTGAAGAAAGAAAAGTTACACTATCATTGTTGGGCTATCCCGAAGGAAGTGTAGGAAGGTTAATGACACCCGACTACATTTATATTTATGAACATGACACAGTAGAAGATGTTTTAAATACCATTCGGAAATATGCAAAAAACAGTGAAACCATTGATGTGATCTATGTAATCAATGAAAAAGGTGAATTGCTCGATGATATCCGCATAAAGGATTTCATCATGGCAAATCCCGATAAGCGAGTGGATGAGATAATGGACGGAAGGTTCATTGCGCTACATGCAGATGATGACCAGGAAGTAGCCAATGAAGCGTTTAAAATGAATAATCGGGTAGCCTTACCCGTTATAAGCAAGAGTAATAAACTGCTGGGTATTGTTACCATTGATGATGTGCTTTGGATAACCAATGAAGAATTTAGCGAGGATATGCAAAAAATGGGAGGTACCCAAGCCTTGGACGAACCTTATCTTGAGATGCCGATTTTGAAATTATTTAGAAAAAGAGTGGGCTGGCTCACCGTTCTTTTTATAGGTGAAATGTTTACTGCAACGGCAATGGGATTTTTTGAGGGTGAAATTCAAAAGGCAGTAGTACTAGCCCTATTTATTCCTTTAATAATTTCAAGTGGTGGAAATACCGGATCGCAAGCTTCTACTTTGATCATACAGGCAATGGCAGTAGGCGAGATTACCCTCGCCAACTGGTGGAGAGTAATGCGCAGAGAAATCATACAAGGACTTTTACTGGGTTCGGTACTAGGCATTATCGGGTTTACGAGGGTAGTGTTTTGGTCTAATTTTTTTCCCAATATATATGGAACACATTATTACCTGATAGGCTTTACCGTTGGGATTTCTTTAATTGGGGTTGTGCTTTGGGGCACCTTAATGGGTTCGATGTTGCCCCTAATTTTAAAAAGACTCGGCGCTGATCCTGCCGTTAGCTCTGCCCCTTTTGTTGCTACACTCGTTGACGTTACCGGATTGATTATTTATTTCTCTGTAGCCTATCTTTTTTTGAAGGGCATTCTTTTGTAAAATCCAGCAACCAAGCAAATACATTTTCTATATCAGATAGTTATTTGTAATTATAGCTTACCAATTTTTAAATCGCTGGATCTTGAAATACTTTGGGGGCTATAATGGATTCAACTGCCACTTTTTCAATTCCTAAAGTATCACACCACCCTAAAAATCTTTGGTGAATCTCATCTAAAGTTGCTTTTTGTGCGGGAGTTAATTCTAAAACATGCGCACGACTGATTGTGCGAATAGGCAATCCTCTTTTGGCTAAAAAATACTTAGCACTCATTGGATAGGCCACATGAATTAAAGGGTCTACTTGTATCAACTCATTTTGCAACCAGTCTACTTTCTCTTTCATTGCTGGATTCGCAGCATTATTAACCATCCAAACCAGAATTTCAGGATAAAAATTTCCAGAGATAGCGCTCATTCCTTTTCCACCATTTCGCATCACAAATGATGTATTGGGCGTATGAGCATCAAAAAATTCAAATTTGGAATTGCCACTCTCTTTTAAAATAGTCAGTTTTGCCAATACTTGTTCCTTTTCAATGGAAGTGTCTTTATGGTAAATAAATCTCCCTGTTTCTACCAAATTTTTAAAAACATTCGCGGTAAGGATTCGCTTATAGGGTGCTGGGCATTCATATAAGCCGAATGGAATTCCTGGAGAAAGTTCAAGCATCCGATTAAAATTTCGAAGCAACACTTCGTCACTATCTTCGATATTGGCAAAATGCCCTGTAATCAAAATCACTGCATCGATGCCCGTATCGTATATTTTTTTTGCAAAAATTGCTTTGTCTTCAATGGTTAAGCCAAAAGAACCGGTAGCAACAATTGGCACTCTTCCCCGAACATATTTTACAATAAAACTGGTAAGCTCCAAACGTTCGTCTTCGGATAAGCTGTACATCTCGCTGCTTAAGCAATTGGCAAAAAAACCTTTCACTCCAGCGGCTAAATAAAAATCAATTAGTTTTGAAACGACATCAAAATCTAGTTTTGCCTTTAAATTAAAAGGCGTAATCATTACGGGTACAAATTTATTTTCCATCTTATTTATTGATTGTTTTTTTTGATAAACTGTTTGATTTTGGTGAATAGTATTCCAGTCAAGAAAATAGTTAAAGTGCCCACTACTAGGATCATGTTTTTGTGCAGTGCGGTTTTTAAATACGATAAATCAGGACCTGGTTTATCAGAAAAACTAAACCATATGATCACAATCAAACCGACAATTACTGCTATTAAGGCTTCTGTATTTTTTGTTTGTTTACTAATTAAACCTAATAAAAACAACCCTGCCATACCACCTGCAAAAATCCCAGACAATTCCCACCATACATCTAAAATACTTTTGATGCCTATCATAGATAATCTGACTATTAACAAAATCGCACCTACGATGATGGTAGATATAGAAATACCAATGGCCCAGCCGGGTATTTTCCCAGAAGCACTGGTGAACTGCTCGGTATTTTTATTTTTTTTAGAAAAATAATATCCAATACCAATCATACCGAAGAGGTAAATGAATACAATGGACAAATCGATTAATGGAAGGTTTTGCATATAAGTACAATTACAGTATCGGTGGCAAACAGTTCCTAAATGATTAATATAATTAGTCAATAAAAATATTCTTAATTGCGCACAGATAACTGAAGATTATTTTCTAAAATATGTGCTATTTTATCATTATTTAGCCATTTAAATGATAAATGATAGCAATTAAAGCCTTATTTTAGGTTAATTATTAAAAATGGAATGAAACCACATTATCACAAGGTTCCCAAAAAACTAGAAAACTCTTTCAGTTTACGCAAAGATGTTTCAGCCAATTTTGAAACAACTTGGCACTATCATCCAGAGCTAGAATTACATTATATAAAAAAAGGAGAAGGCCTTCGATTTATTGGAGATAATATTAGCAATTTTTACTCAGATGAAATGTTGCTTTTAGGCGAAAATCTTCCTCATACTTGGAAATCTCACGATGCCTACTTACATCCGCAATCTATATTGGAAGTAGAGACAACCGTGATGCATTTTCTACCCAATTGCTTGGGCCCAGAATTTCTATCGCTGCCTGAAGCCTATCAATTGACTCAACTGATTAAAAAAGCTAAAAATGGGTTATTAATTTATGGCGATACTAAGTGGAAGCTCTTGGCTTTATTAGAAGCCGCTTATCAAGCTGAGAATCTTCAAAGGATATCACTGTTTATATCTATATTAAGTACGCTAGCAGAAACAAACGAATACGAGCCCATTACCAGTTCCCACGCCTTCTACCAATCCAATCAGTTAGAAACCGATCGCCTCAACCAGGTTTATACCTATACCCTTAAAAATTACATGAACAAAATAAGCCTAGCAGAAATTGCCTCCTTGAGCTGCTTGAGTATTACCTCTTTTTGTAGGTATTTCAAAATGATGACCAATAAAACTTACACTGATTTTTTATCAGAAATCAGAATCAGTTATGCTTGTAAATTTTTAATTGAAAATAAACAGTTAACCATTGAATCCATTAGCACTGAAACAGGATTCAACAATGCCTCGAATTTTTTTCGACAATTTAAAAAAACGGTTGGATTAACTCCAAAAGCTTATCGAAAAAAATATATGACTGGATAGAAAAAAATTAATACGCAAAGCTTACACTACTACTTTAGCTTTCTTTTTACCGCCTTCACTTGTTTTTTTAATTCTTCCAATTGCCCCATTTGTTCTTGGATAAAACTATTTTCTTCGAGGCGACCCACTACCTGGTTCATTTCATTACTATTGCTATATGCCATTTTTCGGAATGGATTTCGGTAGTCTTTTGCTCTGGATTCATAGATTCCTTTGCACATCCATTCACGGGTGGTAACTGAGTTTTGAAGTAATTGATTAAAAAATGCTGCGGTAAATTGCTTAGGAGTAATATTCAGTATTTCCAGTAGCGCGGTATAGGCATGGTTGAGTTTATCGGTAAAATAGGCAGCACTTTGCTCCGTATAAAATGCATGTACTTCATTCCAGCTTTTTACTTTTTGGCTGACGACATTGGAGTGCAATTTTTCAACAGCAGTTTGTTGAATCAGTTGCCCTCCGATATTCATCCACTCAGCTCGTTGAATTTTGGCTGACAGACTTTTCTTGAATTCATCAAAACTGCTGAACTTATTTTGTTGGATATGTCGTAAAAATTCTGTGGTAGCATAATATTCTACCAATTCTCTAAAGATTGCAATGGATTGAGGGACTTTTAACACAACCGTATTACGGGAATTGTTTTCCCATCCTTTTGTGGTTGCAATTCCCTTTTCATTGGGTTGTAATTTTTGCAAATGGCTAAGAGAGGTAAAAATTTCATTGATGGTATCTGGGGCCAAATAATTATATTCTATTAACTGTGCCCTAGTGGTCCTTTTGTCTCGGTCCACATATTTATGGGCATTCCTTTCCAAAGCATACATATTATACATGAACCAATAGGCGGGCATTACCACCAGCTGGTTATTGCTTACATCATTGCTTACCAAACTAAATGGCACAGGGATATTTAATTCCGATGGAAAGTCGCCCTTGGCAATGATGGTGAAAGATGCAAATTTGGAATTGTGCTTCAAGCTTACGCATAAGCCAGGCCAAAAGCCCCTGCCAGCAATGATTTCTCCATCTGCACTTCGACTGTTGTGGTTGCTGCCAACGGTAGCACCTGCAGCCATATTGCTTTGACCCATTAATAGAGAGGCACATAAAAACGAATTATTATGATGTTGTTCATGTGCTGGAAAAATGAGTGAATTCAATACCTCGCAACAGGAGATAGTAGAGTTGTTGCCAAGGTAGGAATTGATAAGTCTTGCACCATATTTCAATTGCGAATGGGCAGCCATAACAAATCGTACTGCTTTTACCCCATAAAATATTCTGCATCCATATCCAATAATCCCATTTACCAATT
>JBIKOV010000234.1:0-5216 GCA_044357815.1 Ferruginibacter sp.
CCAATGATGTGTGGTTCATCTTTCAAAAACAAAGGTGTACAAACTGCTTTGGATGCAATCGTTCGTTATTTACCTGGCCCAATGGATATTGAAGCAGTAAAAGGAATCAATCCTGATAGCGGCGAAGAAATTTTCCGTCATTGTGATGTAAAGGAACCATTTAGTGCCTTAGCATTTAAGATCATGACCGATCCTTTTGTTGGTCGTTTAGCATTTTTCCGGGCTTATTCAGGAAGATTGGATAGCGGAAGTTATGTTCTAAATACCCGTACAGGAAAAAATGAGCGTATCAGTCGTATTATGCAGATGCATGCTAACAAACAAAATCCGGTTGATTATATTGAGGCAGGAGATATTGGTGCAGCTGTTGGATTTAAGGATATTAAAACTGGAGATACTTTGTGCAACGAAGATCATCCAATTGTACTAGAGGCAATGACTTTCCCAGAACCAGTTATCTCAGTAGCGGTAGAGCCAAAAACTCAGGTTGATGTGGATAGAATGGGTATGGCGATTGCTAAATTGGTGGAAGAAGATCCAACCTTGCGTGTTAAAACAGATGAAGAAACCGGCCAAACTATTTTGAGTGGTATGGGCGAACTGCATTTGGAGATCATTGTAGATCGTATGCGTCGTGAGTTTAAAGTTGAAATCAACCAGGGAGCACCACAAGTAGCTTATAAGGAAGCTTTCCAGAATACCATTCAGCACCGTGAAACATTGAAAAAGCAAACGGGTGGCCGTGGTAAATTTGCCGATATCGTTTTTGAAATCGGGCCCGCGGATGAAGAATTTTTAAAAGAAGGTAAATCCAACTTCCAGTTTGTAAATGGATTATTTGGTGGTAGTATTCCAAAAGAATTTGTACCAGCTATTCAAAAAGGTTTTGAAACTGCAATGACTACGGGTGTATTGGCTAGCTATCCAATGGAGAGCATGAAAGTACGCGTGTTTGATGGTAGTTTTCACCAGGTGGATAGTGATGCCATGAGTTTTGAATTGTGCGCCAAACAAGGCTACCGTGAGGCAGGCCGTAAAGCAAAACCTGTTTTGCTAGAGCCAATCATGAAAGTGGAAGTGTTAACTCCAGATCAGTACATGGGAGATGTAACGGGTGATTTGAACCGCCGTAGAGGAATGTTGGATGGAATGGATAGTAAGCATGGCGTTCAGGTTATTAAGGCCAAAGTGCCATTGAGCGAAATGTTTGGCTATGTAACGCAATTGCGTTCTTTGTCATCTGGTCGCGCCACTTCTACCATGGAGTTCAGTCATTACAATCCTGCACCGAACAATATTGCAGAAGAAGTAATCGCCAAACAAAAAGGAAAACAGAAATCAGAAGAGTAATGCTGCGCTCTAATGAGCACGTGAACTACTAAAGAGATATTCTTTATAAAATCAGCCCCGTACGCAAGTTCGGGGCTTGTTTTTTAGCCCATTAGTCCTCCTAATAGGCGGGTATTAAAAATTGGCACCCCTATAAAAAGGGTAGCTAGACAAATCTTCTTAAAAAAAGGGTTGCAAATTCGCAGCCCTTTTTTTATATTGACATTCAACTTAACAAATGAATGATCAACTGCTGCTGGAGAATTTCCTGGTTATTGATATTGAAACGGTATCAGTAAATAAGGACTTTGATACGCTGGAGAAACATTGGCAGTATTTGTGGGGCGAAAAGGTGTCGCGTTTATTGCCGGAGAATACCACCCTTGCTGATTATTACCTCCAGCGGGCAGGTGTAATGGCTGAATTTGCCAAAGTAATTTGCATTAGTATTGGATATTTCAAAAAGCAGGAAGGGGGGCTCCAGTTTCGAATCAAGTCTTTTTTTGAAGCGCAAGAGCTGGATCTGCTTCAGCATTTTGTGCAGGATGTAAAGCAGTTTGGGGAAGGAAGGAAAAACTGGATTTTTGCAGGGCATAATCTAAAAGAATTTGATATTCCCTTCCTATGTAGGCGGTTGATAGTAAATGGGCTTGCTATCCCTTCGTTCCTGGATTTTCAAAACAGAAAGCCTTGGGAAACCAATTTGGTGGATACATTCCAATACTGGCGCTTTGGAGACTATAAAAACTACACTTCTCTTCAACTATTGGCCGCCGTGCTAAATATCCCTTCCCCAAAAGATGATATAGACGGTAGTCAGGTGGGGCATGTTTATTGGGTAGAAAAGGATCTTCAGCGCATTGTGGTATACTGCCAAAAGGATATTATAACGGTAGCTAATATTCTACTTCGATTCAAAAACCAGCCCTTATTGGAAGCTGGACAAGTGTTTTTTGTATCTTGAAATTTGGTAGCAGGGGCACAGGGAAATATAGAACGGATATAAACAAATACAGAATTGATTAACCAGATAGGGCAGGCGTATAAAAAACTTCCCAACCGCCGCCAGAAATTGATTTGCCTGAAATTTTATCAGGGACTTACCACAGAACAAATAGCCGAACAAACCGGCTTGTGTAAAAGAACGGTCTACAAGGCGTTCAATTACTTCGTGGTGAAATGAACCTACGCTTGCCTGGTATTCAGTTTACTGCAATGCTTTCCATCCTTCCTTTGGTATTTTCTGCTTTTTTAAAAATTTCTCCTGAAAAGTTGGTAAATCGGATGACTGTCCCCGTTTATGAGTTAAATATTTTCCATGTAAGACGATTTATCGATAGAAGAACTTGGTGTTGATGATGTTATGATTTAAAATCTGGTTTGCTTATGAATGTCGATACTGCTGATTCGTAAAAGATACAATACTGGTATGAATCCTTCCATCCGCATTTTATAAAAACGGAGTTAAAGATGGGGTGCAATAAAAAAGATTTAGGAGATATAATTAGCCAGTTTATTTTGGATCTTCTTAAAAAAATATAGCCCACCACACAATTAGAAATCCACAGGCTTACCTATCTACAGCATTACGGAGAAAACTAATCGATCATTACAGGAAAGTACGCATTGAAAAAAATAGTTTTGATTCGCTGGAAGCATCGCAGATCAATGCTGGTAAAATGACAAAAAAAGATATCCTAACAGATTTATCAATTAACTTTAAACAATAATTATCCAGAAATGATCAGCATGAAACAACTACTCTCAGTTATACTCCTGTTAATGACCATTGGCGCATTTGCACAAAATAGCAACCAGCCAAAATTGTGGTACAATCAACCCGCACAAAAATGGGAACCGGAGGCTTTGCCCATTGGTAATGGAAGAATGGGGGCCATGTTGTATGGTGGCATAAAAAGGGAAAGAATACAGTTCAACGAACAAAGCCTTTGGAGTGGCGATAACAATTGGGATGGTCCATTTGAAACCGGCGATCACGGATTTGGTTGTTACCGCAACTTTGGTGAAATAACCATTGATTTCAATTTGCCTGATAAGGCCAATTTGTATAAGCGTACCTTGAATATCACCACCGGGGTACATACTACTCAATTTGAAATAAACGGCGTTAAATATACCCGAGAAGCTTTTGCCAGTTATCTCGATCAGGTGATTGTGTTCAGGTACACTGCCAACAAAAAGGCGGCTTTCACCGGAAAGGTTGCAATGACGTCTGCACAAGGCGCTAGCTGTACCGCTAACACGAAGGAATTGAGTATTGCTGGTGAAATGCCCAACCGGTTGAAATACGCTGCAAAGCTGCAACTGTTGAATGAAGGAGGAGTAACTCATTTAGAAGATAGTTCACTGGTATTTGAAAATTGTAATACCCTCATTTTTTATTTTGATGCACGTACCAACTACAAGCCCGATTATGCAGCTGGATGGCGCGGGGCCGATCCAATGCCATTCATTGAAAAAGAGCTGACAGCAGCAAAAAAAACCGGTTATCAAAACTTACTTGTCCGTCATACAAAAGATATTGCCAGCCTTACTACTGCTGCAAAGATCGATATAGGAAAAACGGATGCATCCATTCTTGCAGAGCCTATAGATATCCGCTTAAAAAAATATGCAGCAGGCGGTACAGATCCCGACCTGGAAGAAACCCTTTTCCAGTATGGTCGCTATTTGTTGGTCAGTTGCTCACGCCCTGGTGGGTTGCCTGCCAATTTGCAGGGCCTTTGGAACAATAGTAATAATCCGGCATGGGCAAGTGATTATCACAACAATATCAACATTCAAATGAATTACTGGGGGGCGGAATCTACCAATTTATCTGCCTGTAATATTCCACTGATTGATTACATCGTTGCACAACAGGAACCTTGTAGGATTGCCACCCGAAAAGCCTTTGGCGAAAATACCCGGGGCTGGACAGCACGTACCAGTCAGAATATTTTTGGTGGCAATGGTTGGGAATGGAATATACCAGCCAGTGCCTGGTATGCACAACATGTTTATGAGCACTGGGCTTTTACAAAAGATAAAATCTATTTACAAAAAACAGCCTATCCCATCTTAAAGGAAATATGCCAGTACTGGGAAGATAGACTTAAAAAAATGCCCGATGGAACCCTGATGGTGCCAGATGGATGGTCGCCAGAACATGGTCCCAGGGAGGATGGAATTATGCACGATCAGCAATTGGTGTGGGATCTTTTTAAGAATTACCTAGATGCTGCAAAGGCGCTCGGGGTTGATATGGGTTTTCAAACAAAAGTAGCCGATATGCAGGCAAAGCTTGCGCCCAACAAAATAGGAAAGTGGGGACAGTTGCAGGAATGGCAGGAAGACAGGGATGATCCCAATGACCAGCACCGCCATACATCCATGTTGTTTGCTGTTTATCCTGGCCGGCAAATTAGCATAACCAAAACACCGGAACTGGCCAATGCTGCGATTCTTTCATTGCGCAGCCGGAGTGGCAATTATGGTAAAAATGAGCATACGCCATTTACTGCAGAATCAACTGTAGGGGATAGCCGCCGTTCCTGGACTTGGGCATGGCGTTGTGCCCTGTGGGCAAGGCTGGGAGAAGGAGAAAAGGCCGGCACAATGATCAGGGGATTACTCACCTATAATACATTACCCAACCTGTTTGCCAATCATCCGCCATTTCAGTTGGATGGTAATTTTGGCATTAGCGGAGCGGTGGCTGAAATGCTGTTGCAGAGTCATGCGGGGGAAATACAATTACTACCAGCAATACCAAAAAGCTGGATGGAAAAAGGTTCCTTTACCGGACTTCGTGCAAGAGGTGGTTATGTAGTTAATTGCAGTTGGGAGAATGGAAAGGTGACCAATTATAATATCACCTCTTCCAA
>JBIKOV010000070.1:0-15289 GCA_044357815.1 Ferruginibacter sp.
ATTGCTTCATCGGCCACTGCAAAATATTTACCCACGGCCACGGATACCAGAACATTTGGAAGATTGTATTCGCCTACCAGGTTTGTTTTTATTTTTTTTATGGTTGTTCCGTTTGTCATAACTATTTGCAAAAAATGACCTGACGTATCCGCCACACCTGTAATTTCGGCACTTTCAGTACCATATGTTTTTATTGTTGGTATGCCTTCACTCATTTTTTTTAGATAGGCATAGTCATTCATTATAAAAGCTGTTCCACCATTTAATTTCAAGTAGTCAAACAGCTCGCCCTTTCCTTTTCTGACCCCAGCCTCACCACCAAACCCCTCTAAATGAGCCTTTCCGCAATTGGTAATGATGCCATGGGTAGGCAGGGTATATTGGCAATAGCCGGCAATTTCTTGTTGGTGGTTGGCACCCATTTCAATGATGGCTATTTCAGCATCTTTTTTTACGGCCAAAATGGTTAGCGGAATACCAATATGGTTATTCAAATTCCCTTTGGTGCTATAGGTGGTGTAGGTACTAGCCAATACTTCATGAAGCAGTTCCTTAGTGGTTGTTTTACCATTGCTTCCAGTGATGGCTATAAAAGGGATAGTGAATTGTTGGCGGTGGTATTTTGCCAAGTCTTGTAATAGTTGGAGGGCATCCGCAGTTTCAATAATCCGGGTGTCAGTAAAACTAACTGGCTCGTCAATAATCACATAAGCGGCACCTGCATCCAGTGCTTGTTTGGCAAAAAGATTCCCATTAAATTGAGGTCCCTTTAAAGCAAAAAAAAGGTCTCCCGGCTGTAATTTTCGGGTATCCGTCTGAATGGAGGGATATTGAAGAAAAATTGAATACAAATCAGGTAAAAGCATGGCTCAAAAATAAGGCAGATCAAATTATTTTCAATAATAAAAGATGGGAAGTAGATTCTAGCAACCATAAAAAACCCTTCGGCTTTTGACTGAAGGGTTTTTTATGTGGTATGAATTTGTTTAACTTTTCTTCTTGCTATTTTGTTTTCGCTTTCCAAAGATATTCCCTTCTTTAAATCCAGGTCCTTCCGGAGAGCCTAAATAAGTTTGAGCGCATCTAAAACCAATGCTACTAGAGGATTGCTCTTCTTCCAAAAATCTTCGTGCGCCTGGAGATAGCCAAAAGGCCCTGTCATTCCAACTTCCCCCTTTGAATACTCTTGACCGGTCACTAATTAAGGTACTTGCTCCAGTTAAGTACTGGGAAGTGCTTAAAGCGTCTCCATCCATATAACCAAGGGCATTGTTGTGCTGGTAATTCCTTCGATCTTTAACATCTGCATCACTAATATCCGTTTTTTTCAATCTTCCTAGGGTATCTCTTTCAAGTTCGCCACCAGCACCTTTAAAAAACTTCTGAAATTTATTACCGCGGAAGTAGTTAAAATCTTCTCCATCTGAGGGTGTTAGTGGTCTGTACACATCCATTACCCACTCCGATACGTTACCACTCATGTTATAGATACCAAATGCATTTGGGTAAAATGCTTTGATATTACCTGGTATAGCGGAACGGTCATTGAGACCACCTGCAATACCCATATTATCCCCACCTCCACGTTTAAAGTTTGCTAAGAATTTACCCTGCCAGCTTCCTCTTCTATTATCTCTTAGTCCATTTGGATTATTGCTCCAAGAATAAATTTGTTGATTTGAAATCAATTCCTCACCTGCTTTTCCTTCTTTCTTGCGCGGATTAGGGTTTTGATCCAATAAGCCATAGGCTGCATATTCCCATTCAGCTTCTGTAGGCAGTCGATAGCCTATATTCAGAATTCCATCTTCTATTTTGACAGTAGCTCTCGGTTTACCATTGATATCATTAAATTCTGATCTTTTTGGTTTGCCCCTTCCCTGAATTAATTCGGGGTTCATAATATAGGTATCTGTATTAAAGGTAGCATCTCCACCACCACCTTTCATTTCTTTTTTGGCAAAATCTTTTTTAAGGTAACCTTTAGAAATTAAGGTTAGCTCGTTTACCCTGTCGGTTCTCCAGATACAAAAATCATGGGCCTGCAACCAGGAAACGCCTACTACAGGGTAATAGTTGTAAGCAGGATAACGGAAATAGTATTCAACAAAAGGCTCATTGTAAGCAAGCTCTTCACGCCATACTAGTGTGTCTGGCAGCGATTGTGCAAGAATAGCTGAATCTGCGCTGAATGTATTTTCCAGCCAGTAAATATATTCACGGTAGTGAACGTTGGCTACTTCAGTTTCATCAATAAAAAAGGAGGGAACGGTAATCCTTTTTGGTGTATTGTTCCAGTCAAACATGACATCATCTTCTTTGGCACCCATGACAAAAGTACCTCCTTGTACAAAGATTAGTCCAGGCCCAGCTTTAGGGGCTTTCATCTTAGCCACATGGAAATTACCCTGATTTTTGTCATCATAATTCCATCCGGTAACCGAAGATTTACTCTTTTTCTTACCAAAAATACCTCCGTTTTTACAAGCCCCCAATGTGGAGATTAGTATAAGAAGAAGTAATAAATTTTTTATAGAAATCATTTTATGCATGTGCGTTCAATTTGCAGCTTGATTAACGAATGATTGCCTTAGTTATTGTGCTACCTAAGTAAACTTGTTTGCGAATATAAATACTTTACACGATATGAAAGTATAATAAGGGATGATTTTGTTGATTTTTACTTATTTCTGCCATTTCAGGTCTGTTATAATAAATTTATAGCTAGCTATTCGATAGTAAAAAGTTAATACCAACGCTGTTTTGTGCTCAAATATGGGTAGTTGTAAAAAAGAAGCACTTGAGGATTGGGTTTTTCATTCTCCTTAGATAGTGGCTAGCGCTGATGGGTAAAACACTTATTGGAGCTGGTTAAAAAAAAAGTTTATTTTTCTTTCTTATTTTAACAAGATGTTATACATTTGTGTCCAATTCAGGGATTTTCCTGTTATCTTACTCACCTCTAAATTATAACCTTATCGATTCTAAGTCTACCTAACCAAGACAAAATACAGAATGAAAAAGGCTATAATCAAACTAACATGGTTAGTTATTTTACTGGTAACTTCCACCAGTTTAGTTCGTGCGCAAGGCAATACCATCAATGTAGTTACCTCAGCAGTTCCTTTCTTGAGAATTTCACCTGATGCCCGAAGCGGTGGTATGGGAGATGTGGGTATTGCCACTACACCAGATGCGAATGCAGCATTTTGGAACTTAGCCAAAACACCATTCAATACCAATAAAGGCGGCATTTCTGTCACCTATACCCCCTGGTTAAAGGATCTTGGGTTAAACGATGTTTATCTAGCGTCATTATCCGGATATTATAAATTAGATGAGGAACAAGCGATATCCAGTTCTTTACGGTATTTTAGTTTGGGCAGTATTCAATTTACTGACAATCTAGGAAATGATTTGAGTTCCTATCGACCACGTGAATTTGCATTCGACGCTGGTTATTCAAGAAAGTTGTCCAATAATTTATCTTTAGGAATAGCACTACGGTACGTAAATTCAAATCTGGCAAGTGGAACGATCAATGGAGTAGCTTATAAAGCAGGATCTTCAGTTGCAGCAGATTTGAGTATGTTTCATACAGGGGTTAGTGCTGGAGGATCTGGGTTTAACTATGGTGTAACTTTAAGTAATTTGGGTTCTAAAATTTCTTATACAAGTGATGCAAATCAAAAGGATTTTATTCCCGCCAGTCTGGGTCTGGGGGTTGCCTACATTAAGGAGATTGATCCTACCAATAAAATAACTTTCGGTCTGGATATTCATAAATTATTGGTACCTACTCCTCCATTAGTGGGGGATAGTGCTGGCCTAGTTAATTATCGTAGCAAAGGTGTGGTGGGTAGTTGGTTTAGTTCATTTGGGGATGCCCCTGGCGGATTTTCTGAAGAGTTGAAAGAGTTTCAGACTTCTTTAGGAGTAGAATACTGGTATAATAACCAGTTTGCTTTGCGCACAGGTTATTTTTATGAAAACCCTATTAAAGGCAATAGGCAATATTTTACATTAGGGGCTGGTTTAAAATATAGCGGTTATGGTTTAAATTTCTCCTACCTTTTACCTTCTGGTTCTGGGGTTAGCCGTAATCCATTGTCAAATACCTTGCGATTTAGCTTGGTTTTTGATTTTGCTGAAGGGAAAAAGTAGTTTTAAAATATTACAGTGTAAAAAGCGTTCTGATTTAAGTCGGAGCGCTTTTTTATTTTTAAACTAACGTACCTTCGGCTTTAATCAATAATAAATAACATGAGTTTGAGAATAGGGTTTGGTATTGATTTTCATCAACTAGTAACCGATAGGGAATTTTGGCTGGGCGGCGTTAAAATTGATCATCCTAAAGGAGCCCTTGGCCATAGTGATGCGGATGTATTGTTGCATGCCATTTGTGATGCAATGTTGGGTGCAGCCTGTTTGGGGGATATCGGGGTTCATTTTCCTGATACCGATGCTTCGTTGAAAAATATTGATAGTAAAATATTGCTAGAAAAAAGTTTTGAGCTCATAAAAAATGCCGGCTATACCATTGTAAATATTGATAGCACTTTATGTTTACAAGCGCCAAAAATTAAAGATTATGTACCTCAAATGCAAGCGGTAATAGCTAGCATCCTATCATTGCAAATCACGGATGTATCTATTAAGGCTACTACTACTGAAAAATTGGGCTTTGTAGGAAGGGAGGAGGGATTGGTGGCTTATGCATCAATTTTGTTAATAAAGCAATAGTTTGGGGGCTAAAAAACAAAAAGGGAAAACGGTAAACTCATTACCTTTGCGGCTATTGAGTTTGACAAAACTATTGAATCACCGATCCGATAGCTATCGGATTACATGTGACCAAAAAATATAAAATAAAATACCACATGGATACAATATCTGTAAACATCATTAACAAATCTTCCAATGAGTTACCAGCATATGCAACAGAAGGTTCGGCTGGTATGGACTTAAGGGCTAATTTGGATCAAGCTATCACATTGCAATCATTAGAAAGAATGTTAATCCCCACCGGATTATTTATTGAACTGCCGGATGGATATGAAGCACAGATTAGACCTAGAAGCGGCCTAGCTATCAAACAGGGAATTACTTGCCTTAATTCACCAGGTACCATTGATAGCGATTACAGGGGTGAGCTGAAAGTAATATTAATTAATCTTAGCAATGAACCCCAGCTTTTGTCTCATGGTGATCGGATTGCTCAAATGATTATCAGTTCCGTAGATAAAGCCAATCTTATTTTGGTGCAGGAAATCAATAGTACCCATCGAGGAGAAGGAGGGTTTGGTCATACAGGAAAAAAATAAATAGCGAATTAAATAAATGAAACACCTAACCAATAGTAGAAGCCATTTCATCTTCATTTTTTTCGCCCTGGTTGTAATATTTAATTCTGTGGGGTGCAAGACAGCAAAGAAAATTCAGGCAGCGGTCGATAAAAAAGATAGCACATCCATCAATATTACTCAACCTGTCAATGACGATTCAATCTTGGTTATAAAAAATGCCCTTCAAGCGGTGCATGACAAACAAATTGATTTTAAAACATTTTCTGCAAAAGTCAAGGTCGAATATGAAGATGTTAATGGGAAGCAACCCAATATAACAGCCTATGTCAGAATTTTGAAAGATAGCATAATTTGGATATCGGGTTATGCAACCGTTTTTAATGTAGAGGCATTTAGGATTTTGATAAACAAAGACAGCGTTTTTGTTTTGGATAAAATTAATAAAGAGGTAAAGTCGAGGTCAATGGATTATTTACAAGAATTGACAGAAATACCATTTGATTTAAAAGCACTTCAAAATTTACTAGTTGGCAATCCGATTTTTTTAAATGACAGTGTACTGTCGTATAAAGAAACTGAATCAAAAATATTACTGGCAACACTCGGCCAATATTTCAAGCACTTGCTAACACTGAGCAAGGAGGATCATTTATTAACACATAGTAAATTGGACGATGTAAATATTGTAAGAAACAGAACTGCTGATATTACCTATGGAGATTATGAAACCGTGAACGGTGTCAATTTTTCTACCTATCGACAAATAACAGTTTCTGAAAAAAACAAACTGGATATTAATCTTAATTATAAGCAGTATGAATTTAATAAGGAGCTCCTGATTATTTTTAATATACCATCCAGTTATACCCGCAAATAATAAGTGGGTGTAAGAAATAGTTCATGGTTGTATGTTTTCAGTTGCGCTACTTTTTGATGAACCATGCGGCATTTAAAAAAAAGCAAACTATTGTATATTTGTTATTCTTGTAAAATCAGCACATGATTAAATTATTTTTCTCCTTACTGATCTCTTTTATAGTCGTTTGCCCCGTAATAGCTCAGACTACTGCACAACAGGAGTTGGAAAAGCAAAGGCTTGAATTAAAAAGAGAAATTGAGCAAACACAAGAGTTGATAGATAAAAATAAAAAAAACACTAAAGAAAGTATTGGGCAACTAGCACTCATTAATCGCAAGTTGAATTTGCAGGAAAATATTATCGACAACATTAGCAAGGATATTAATTTACTAGACAATACGATTTATAAATCTCAGCGGGACGTAAATAAGCTCCAGGTTTTATTGGACACGCTCAAACATGAGTATGCCAAAAGCATGTTGTATGCGTATAAAAATCGAAGTAATTCAGATTTCTTAAATTTTATTTTTTCCGCTGCTAATTTTAATGATGCTATAAAAAGGGTTACCTATTTAAAAAGTTACCGCAATTATAGAGAAATGCAAGGGGATAATATTTTGCGTACAAAAGTGCTCTTGAATCAGCGTATTGCTGAATTAACTGGAAATAAGGTAAAGAAAGGGGAGGTATTGCAAACGCAGAGTAAGGAATTGACTGTATTAGAATCACAACAGCAAGAGAAAAATCGAATAGTAAGTAAGCTAAAGGAGCAAGGAAAGGAATTGAATAACCAGATTGCGGCTAAGAAAAAGCAAATGCAAAAAGTTAGCAATGCAATTGCGGCAGCTATTAAAAGGGCACAGGAAATGGCAAGGAAGGAGGCTTTGGCTAAAGCGATGGAAGAGAAGTCGAGGCGAGATGCTGCTGAAAGGGCAGCTGAAAAAAGTAAGGCGGTAGCTGAAAAAGGGAATGCTCCTGCAGTTAACAAATCCGTTGCACTGAAACCTGAAAAAGCGTTACCCATTAGTGTTAGGCAGGAAAGTATTTTGTTAGGAAGTGATGCGGAAGTCAAATTGAATGCAAACTTTGTAAGCAACAAGGGAGCATTGCCCTGGCCGGTAGATAAAGGGTATATGATCATGCGATTTGGCACCCAAAAACTCGATATTGGAGTTACCGTTGATAATCCTGGAATAACTATCGGGAGTGAAATTGGTACTCCAGTAAAAGCTTTATTTGATGGAGAAGTTTCTTCTGTTACGAATATAGAAAATATGCAAGTAGTAATTCTTAAGCATGGTGCATATTTTACCACTTATAGTAATTTGTCAGGTGTTCATCTAGCACGTGGGCAAAGTATTCAAACCGGTCAAGTGGTAGGAAAAGTGGCTTCCAATGACGAAGGGATTGGGTCAATTGACCTGATTATCAGCAATGAAAAAAGCAATCTCAATCCAGAAGGATGGCTGCGCCGTAGATAATTATCCAATCAATCGCTGGTATAGTTTTTCATATTGAGGGACTATATTATCTATATCAAATCGTTTAGCCTGCAACAGTGCGTTTGCTTTAAATCGATCATGGGTTTCTTTATCCCGTAAGATGAATAGTGCATTTTTACTCATATCTTCTACATCGCCTACGTCACTCATAAATCCACAGTTACCCTGGATAATTATTTCGGGCAAACCACCCGCATTGGTAGATATTACCGGCACTTCTGCGGCCAATGCTTCTAGTGCTGCCAATCCAAAACTTTCATATTCACTGGTCAGTAAAAAAAGATCCGCGATAGGTAAAATATCCTCCATTTGTTCTTGTTTGCCCAAAAATTTAATGGTGTCAAAAGCACTGCTTTTTCTTGCTTCTGCCTCTATAAATGATCGTTCGGGCCCATCACCCAATAATAATAATCTGGCAGGTATTTTTTCATTGATCAATAAAAAAGTCTTCACTACATCTTCCACCCGCTTTATTTTTCGAAAATTACTGGCATGAACAATGATTTTTTCACCTTGGGGAGCAATTAGTTTTTTGAAGGCATCAATCGGTTTTTTATTAAATCGCGTTACATCAACGAAGTTGTGTATCACCTCAATATCTTTTTCTATGTCAAAGTTTTTGTAGGTTTCAGTTTTTAGGTTATCGGAAACAGCTGTTAGAATATCGCTCTCGTTCATTGAAAAAGTAACTACCGGTCGGTAGGTTTTATCCCTACCCACTAGCGTAATATCTGTGCCATGTAAAGTGGTTATTACAGGAATGAATAAGCCCTGTTTGGCCAAAATTTGTTTGGCAATGTAAGCCGCAGAAGCATGTGGTATGGCATAGTGTACATGAAGTAATTGAATATTATTGTTTGTAATTACATCTACCATCATACTCGATAAGGCAGTTTCATACGGGGGGTAGTCAAATAATGGGTAGGTGGGAACCCTTACCTCATGATAAAAAATATTTCCATGAAAATGACTTAGCCTTACGGGTTGTTGGTAAGTAATAAAGTGTATTTGGTGTCCTTTATCAGCTAGTGCTTTCCCTAACTCTGTTGCCAGTACTCCACTTCCCCCAAATGTCGGATAACAAACGATTGCGATATTCATACAAAGTATTTAATAGTGAAGTTGATTCGAAAGCAGCCTGATTTCAATGTTCAAAACCATTTTCAAGAAAGATTCCTTCAGGGTCTATTCATTCGCATCAATTAATTCAGCCATTCCATTTTATGGCGATTGATTAAAACTGTTGCAATTTACCGATTTATTATTGTCGGCATCCTCCATTCATGTAATACATTTAAATCACTAAATTTGTTAACTTAAAACTGGCTATGATCCAAAAAGTTACAATAATCGTATTTGCTAGTTTACTTTCATTGGGCTCTTCGGCCCAAAAAGAAGACTCACTAGTCATTAAGATGATTGCAAATAATATATTGATTCATGGGAAAGCCTATGAAAACCTACGGCAGATTTGCAAAACAATTGGTCCAAGGTTAAGTGGTTCTGTTCAAGCCCAAAAGGCAGTGGTGGCTACGGCTCAAATGCTGCGTGATTCGGGAGCAGATACGGTATATTTCCAGTCCTGTATGGTTCCCCATTGGGTAAGGGGTGTAAAAGAAGTGGGCTATATAAAGTTACCCAACGGGTCTAAGTATCCATTGAATCTTTGCTCCTTGGGTAATTCCGAAGGTACAGGATTGAAGGGAGTCAGTGCTCCGGTAATTCAAATTAGTAATTTTGCAGAATTAGAACAATTGGGTAAAACTGGTATTAAAGGAAAAATTGTTTTCTTTAATTTCGAGATGAATCCAACTTATATTACCACTTTCAATGCATATGGGGAGAGTGGGGTTTCGAGAACTGCAGGTCCTTCAATGGCTGCAAGATATGGAGCAGTAGGTGTGCTGGTTCGGTCTTTGGCAAGTAATTTCGATGACTTTCCTCATACGGGGGTTACTATTTACAACGATTCTTTTCCTAAAATACCTGCTGTGGCCATCAGTACCAATAATGCGAATTGGTTGAGCAGCCAGCTAATGAAGCAACAAACGCTAACTGCCTATTTCAGCAATACTAGTACCATGTTGCCAGATGTACCTTCTTTTAATGTAATTGGAGAAATAAAGGGTAGCTCATTCCCCCAGGAAATCATTACGGTTGGTGGTCATTTAGATAGTTGGGATCTTGCAGAGGGTGCTCAGGATGATGGTGCTGGTTGTGTGCAGAGTATTGAAATAATTAGGGTGTTTAAGGCAACTGGTATTCGCCCGAAAAGAACAATCCGAGCTGTAATGTTTATGAATGAAGAAAACGGCGGCAGGGGCGGCAGTAAATACCTGGAGCTAGCTAAATTAAACAAAGAGAATCATTTTTTTGCTTTAGAAAGTGACGCAGGTGGATTTTCACCAAGGGGATTTTCTCTTGATATGAGCGAAGCGAAAGTTAATAAGATTAGACAATGGAAAAACTTGTTTTACCCTTATGGCGTATATGATTTTTCAGCCAGTGGAAGCGGATCAGATATTGGACCATTAAAGGAAATCGGTGCTGCGTTGGCAGGCCTTAGGCCCGATGGGCAGCGTTACTTTGACATCCATCATGCACCAACCGATGTTTTTGAAAATGTGAGTAAGAGAGAACTTCATATGGGAGCAGTAAATATGGCTGCCCTTATTTATTTAGTAGATAAATATGGTTTATAATGACTTTATAATTTATCATGCAGATAAATAGATTCCTTACTTTATACAATTAAAAATGAGTGGATATAAAAAAATTTTTTACTCGGTAGTTTTTTGCGCTATACTGGGATTGGCCTTGTTCGGTTATTGGAAGTATTATTTTACTTTTAGTGAGGGGTATCGTACCGGGTTAATTCAGAAGTTGTCGCTTAGGGGAAATTTTTTCAAAACTTATGAAGGTGAATTGGTGCTAAGCAGCATTGTTTCTTCCAATAATATCGCATTGGCTTCTGAAAAATTTTATTTTTCAGTGCCTAGTGACAGCATTGCTAACCTGCTGCAAAAATTTGAAGGCAAACAGGTAAAACTCCATTATGTACAAAAAAATCACCCAATTTGTTGGCGGGGCGATAGCGAGTATTTGGCAGATGGAGTTATTGCTCAGCAAGACTCAAAATAAAAAAATTATTAGTTGGTCTGTAATAGAAATATGACTGGCTTTTTATGAAGGTCGATTTTTTCTTTTTGCCATTCTGCCACCATTTTTGTTTTAATAAATTCGTTGATACTCGTTAACTCCGAAGCGATACAAATTTTTGTGGTAAGTTTACATGTTTTTAAAAGGGCTTCTAGCAACTGGTTATTTCGGTAGGGTGTTTCAATAAAAATTTGGGTGCTATTTTTTTTTGCCGAAGTAAGTTCCATTTCCTTGATCATTTTTGTGCGCTCAAAATTGTCAATTGGAAGGTATCCTACAAATTCAAATTGTTGGCCGTTCATACCACTTGCCATTAATGCCAGCAAGATAGAACTTGGTCCTACCAGAGGTTTTACAGTAATATCCAATTGCTGGGCCAGTTCAATTAGGATTTGCCCCGGATCTGCAATTCCAGGACATCCGGCTTCACTAATAATCGCTATGTTTTTACCTTCTTTTATTTTTTGCCGGAAACTACTTTTTTGTTCTTCCTCTGCTTTGTGAATAGTAAACCATTCGTAATCATCTATAACGATATCCTTACAAATGCTTTTCAAAAAACGCCGCGTCGTGCGTTCATTTTCTGCAAAAATCACCTGGCAATCTTTTACTGCATCAATAAGGTAAGTTGGAATCGTTTGAAGCGCCAACTCATCCAATACAGACGGTACTAAATATACTGTACTCATAAATAGCAGCAGTTTTGTTGATCGGTAATTAAAATAAGGTTTAGATTCAAAGGGATTTTACTTGCACGTGTATCATTGCCCATTTTATTGGCGAGTTTTGTACAAGCTAATAGTAGCCGCAATCACGGAATAACTGGGGGCCAGTACCCATCCAACCACTACCATCAGGTGCATTAGATAAAAGACAATACCATTTCCAATAGCTAGTCCTTTATGTTCGCTAATGAATGCTATGCTTTGTGAAGCGGATAATTTATTTCTTTCGCAGCTATAATCGAGCATAGAAAATCCAAGGTAGTAAGCTTCAATTAGTAATGCAAAAAAAGGAGTAAACCAACCAAAAAAAGGAATGAAGGACAAAATTAAAATAGATACGATGTATACGGTTTGCCATAAAGCATTTCGGAATACTAATTTTACACTTCTGCCAATATCTAAAAGTAGTTGATTGAAACTAAAAGGAAATTCCTTATTCTCCATGATAGCGCTTGTCTTTTCACTTAAGTAGGCAAAAAGGGGTGATCCTATAATTAAAAAAATATATTTAAATAGGGAAAAATAAAATAGAATCAATACTAGCTGAAGAATAACCTGGCCGAAAATAAATAGAAACTTAAGCCAGCTTTCCTCGAGCGTAAACATCCATTTTTTTAAACCAGTTACAGAAAAGAGCAGGTCGATAGCATTTCCACTGCTTATCCAAAATAAGTAAATACCCGCAGCAAATAACAAAGCATATATAATACCAGGTATTAATATCCATTTCCAAAGGCGGTGCTTTACGATAAATAGATGCGCCTGGTAATAAGACTGAATGGCAATAATAATATCTTTTAACATGTCTTTGGTAAAGCTTTTTTTCTATGGATTAGCGATTGATTTGATTGCAAATAATTCGTTCCAAATTTTAATTTTAAAATAGCAAAAAAACCAATTCTATTAAAATGGCCAATTGATTAGTTGATTAAAAATACAATTAAGTTGAAACAATTAGCGATTTGAAAATTTAAATATTCTAAGGGGTACCAATTTTTGTAAAATGTAATTTAAAATTTTGGACAGGGAATACCCTTAAGTTGGCTAGATTTCTTAATATAAATAAGCGAAAACTCTGCGCCACCCCTACTTGCTGTAGCAGCTTTCAGGCTAGAGGTATTAATATCATAACTAGCACCAATCCTCAATCCTTTTACTTCTATCCCTACATAAGGTATTAAAGCATCATTCATTCGAATCCAGGAGCCAAAATACAGATTACTGGGATGATCCGTATCGCCATTTAAATTTGCGGACAATGCTGCTCCAGCCAAAATTTCACTGGCATTGTTTTGGATTTGTTGAATAATGGAAGCGTTAACGGAAAGCACATTGCTTACAGGAAAAGAATAACCTCCATGAATAGTTACTCTGGAAGAAAGGTTCCAAACTTTGTCAATAAAGCTGAGACTGGGATGATTGATATGATAGATCGAGGCACCCAAATAATAATTATTGGTACCTGTGCTGGAACCAGAATACAATATACCGGCATTTATATCCATGTAATTGCGGGTATTACCATTGTTCAAATTTTCTGCTGTTACCCCAGTAAAGCCGTTTTGGGTTAACTGGTCTTCGAAAGTTAACTTGCTAAAATCCAATATAGTACTGCTATAGGTTGCCTGAAACCCAGCTCCGAGGGTATTGTATCCATTTTCATCCAATGACTTGTGATAGCTTACAGAAACTGAGCCGTAGTTAAGTTTCAATGCAGCATCTGCACTTTGATCACTGACAGCAGAAAATCCAATTCCAAAAACATCTCCCTCGCCAATTTTGTTTTGTAATAGATTGAAATCAGCAGAGGCACTAGTGGTTACATAGGCTTTTGGAATGGATGGCCATTGATCGCGGTGGTTGGCAGTCAATCTCATCTCTCCATCAAATTTACCAGTGAAAGCTGGATTCAATGTTTGTGGCGATGCGAAAAATTGAGAAAAATGAGGATCCTGCGCCTTCACTAAAAAGGAAAGCAGCAAAAACCCACTTAATAATATTAGTTTTCTCATTATTTTCTTCTTTCAAAATACAAAAAAATAACTCCTATTGCAATATGAGCACAAATGGCAGCATTTTGTTTGTTGTTGCAAGTTCGGACTATTAATGTAAAAAAAATACTGATTATTTATTTTAGTATTTTATATTGCAGAATTTGGGGTCATCTTTCTTGTTTTCAATCAAAAAAAGAAGGTAAGAATAAAAATAGCTACTTCATTTAATGGCTAGCATTGTGTTTTTTGTCCAAATGCTAAATCACCTGCATCACCCAAACCAGGAACAATATACCCCTTGGCAGTTAATTCATCATCAATATCACCACACCAGATGGTCGCTTTTGGATAAGCCCTTATAATATATTCGACACCCACTGTACAAGCGATTGCGCAAACAATATGCAGTTCTTTGATCTCCCCCTCTTGTTTTAAATATTGAATTGCTTTTACAAGTGAAGCGCCCGTAGCAATCATCGGGTCGCTTATAATTACCACCTTATCTTTTATTTCTGGGCAACTCATGTACTCAAGTTTAATTTCGAAACTCCCATTGACATGATGTTTTCGGTAGGCACTGATAAATGCATTTTCACCCTTGTCAAAGTAATTGAGTAGTCCGTTATGCATTCCAAGGCCTGCCCGAAGGATAGTAGCTAACACAGGCTGTGACTGTAGTACTTTACAATTGGCTATTCCTAACGGGGTTGTAACCTCTTTGTTTTCCCAAGCTAATTTTTTGCTGATTTCATAAGCGGCCACTTCACCTATTCGTTCTAGATTTCTCCGAAAACGCATTTGGTCACACTGTATATCCCGGTCTCTTAACTCAGACACCCAGTTACTTACCAATGAATGTTGATCGCTTAAATTTATAATCATACCAATGGATAGATTTTAATACATCTATATTTACAAAACTATATTTTGCAATTTGAAAATTGAAATTTAATTATGATTTACAGGGTAATAGGTGTTTCAAGCGGTTATTCACTGAAAGGGTTGGATATTGTTTTTGTAGAATTGAACGAAATAGGGGGTAAATGGAGCTATGAGATAATCGCAGAAGAAAGCACCTTGTTGACAGACTTTTGGCAGGAGCAATTGGCAGGAGCTTCACAACTGCCGGTGTTGGAATATCATTTACTGCATACTTCATTTGGAGCTTATATTGGAGAGCAGATTAATGATTTTATTCAGCACAATGAGCTCAATCATAAGGTGCATTTGGTTGCATCTAATGGGTATACTGTCTTTCATTTGCCTGAGCGAAAAATGACAGCTCAATTGGGCCATGGGGCATTGATAGCGGCGGCAACTAAATTACCAGTGGTGAGTGATTTATGTTCGTTGGATATGGCTTTTGGAGGCAGAGGGGAACCGATGGATGCTATTGCCTCAAAATTATTGCAGCCCGAAAATGCGTCCTTGCCTTTGACAATTGCGTTGATGGGAATTTTGAGGTGGCGCGAGGAAACTACCATTTTAGGCTCCTCCTCTGGCGCTAGGCAGGATAGTATTGGAGGAGCATTGTGGTTAGGTACGGAAGCCTAATTACATTTTATAAAAACCAACTGCTTAATAATGTCCGTAAAATTGAAAAGTATCTCCATCAAACAACCCAAGGTCACTAATTTTTATATGAGGGATTACCAATAATGCCATAAAAGACAAGGTCATAAAAGGAGCTGCCAATGTTGAACCCAATTCTTCTTTTACCATGCGGTCAATTTCTGTATAAGCT
>JBIKOV010000135.1:0-8745 GCA_044357815.1 Ferruginibacter sp.
CTGCTGCTACCTGGTAACCGTCGACATTGCTCATTAAACCAGCCACGGGCAAGGGTAAAATCAGTTGCCGCTCCTTTGAAATACTACTTACGCCTCCCCGGTTTTTGATCACTAAATTGACTGCTCTGCAAATACTTTCATCGTCCACGCCTACTGCTATAATATTATGACTATCATGTGCCACAGTAGATGCAATGGCTCCTTGTTGCAATCCAAAATTTTTCACAAACGACTTGGCAATAGGAGCTTTCGTATACCGGTTTACCACCACTAATTTTAAAATATCTTTACTTACATCACTTACTATTTCCCCATTAACAATATGAGGGATAGCGATGAGTTGATTTGTTATCAATTGCCCTTCTACTGCTTCGATTACTAAAATTTCCTTTTCATCGGCATGTTGGATAGAAAAATCAAGAACAGATTGTTCTTCACAATTAAATTGGTTGATAGTTTCTGAAACATTTCCATTGATGAATGACTGTCCTTTTTCAGCTACTAGATCTCCATCTATATATGTTTGGATTACAGTAAAGTTTACAAGATTGTCTACTACAATAAAATCAGCGGCATCATTTACTCTTAGTAGACCCACCTCCAGTTTATAATGCAGTACTGGGTTAATACAGGCGGCTTGTAATACCTTAAAAGGATTAACTCCTTTTGCTACCGCCCTCGAGCAAAGCAGGTTAATATGCCCCTCTACTAAACTATCGGGATGCTTATCATCACTGCAAAACATGATATCATTTGGATAATCATTTAGTAAATCAATTAAAGCATCAAAGTTTTTTGCCGCACTTCCTTCCCTAATCAGAATCTTCATGCCATATTGCAATTTCTCTAAAGCTTCTACTGCAGTGAAACATTCATGATCGGTACTGATGCCCGCATTAATATATTTTTTTGCTTCTGCTCCGCTAAGTCCAGGCGCATGCCCATCCACCGGTTTATTATATTTTTTGGCAGATGCGATTTTTTCCATCACGGCTTTGTCTTCCATTAAAACTCCCGGAAAATTCATCATTTCACTCAGGTATTTTATTTCATCTTTCTGTAGTAAAGTATCCACATCGCTGGGAGTTAAAACAGCACCTGCGGTTTCAAAAATGGTAGCGGGTACGCAACTAGGCGCACCAAAATGAAATTTAAAAGGAACAGTTTTGCCATTAGAAATCATGAACTCAACACCTTTCATTCCGCACACATTGGCAATTTCGTGTGGATCACTGACAGTGGCTACTGTACCATGTACTACTGCGAGTTTGGCAAACTCACTGGGTACTAGCATAGAGCTTTCTATATGAACATGGCTATCAATAAAACCTGGTATAATAAAGACTGCTTGGGTTTTAGGGCCCGATTCAAGTTGCTCGATACTTTTAATTCTTTTTTGTTCTATTGTTATCTCACCAAAAAATATCTGTTGGTTAAATAGATCTACAATATTTCCACCTATTTTTTGTACCATTATTGGAAGGTATTATTGAAACAAATATAAGTCCGTTTGCCCGGTTGCATTGTACGAATTTTTACTATCTTCAATTTCAAATAGTCGGGTTGAGTAATTTATTTATATTTGGGTTGTTGGTAGTTTTGTTGCTCTTGGCGCAGTTTGCAGCGGCTAAAACAGCTGATGAGATAATTGAAAGGCACCTATTAGCCTGCGGCGGCCTAGAAAAATTGTCAGCCGTACAAAGCATTTATTGTGAAGGGGTAAAGGAGGAAGGGGCAATGGAGCCTTGTATTAAAATTATAAAACAGCTGAATAAATTTTGTCGTACTGAAATTATTACTGGAGAAGAAAATGCTTTTTTATTGGTCACAAATCAAGGGGCTTGGTCGTTTTCCTCTCAAAGACCAGGTGTTATAGAAGAAATTCCCATCGAACAGGCAGTTGCTTTGCAATTACAAATTTACCCAATAGGTCCGCTGGTTGATTACCTTGCTAATGGGCATATTGTGTCATTGATGGAAAAGGAGTTTTTAGAAGAAAAAAAATGTTTTAAAATAAAATTAAAAACAAAAACAGGTGTTGAAATGTTGTTTTGGATATCTGCTAAAACATATTTGATAAAAAAATCATCTATTAGAAAGCAGGGAGAAGGAGCTTCTGAAACACAGACATTATATAAAAATTACAAAGAAATAGACGGACTCAAATTCGCTCAAAACATTATAACCTATGTATCTAATAGAAATCAGCCTAAAAGTGCTGATGAAATTTTCTTCAGAAAAATACTAATCAATCCAACTATTGACCCGAAAATGTATCAACCTTTTTAATCAAACATAATCACCAGCATGAAAAAATTAACCATTGGCTTATTGGCAATTGCAGTAGTAATAAGCATTCAGTCGATCAAAGCACAAACAGTAGATGAAGTGATTGACAAATACGAAATCGCCCTTGGAGGTAAAGAAAAACTATTGTCGCTAAAATCAGTTAAAATGACTGGTAGTGTCAACGTGCAGGGTTTCGAAGTAGGAGTAACGGTTACTACCGTTAATGGGGTAGGTACTCGCAACGATATTTCAGTTCCTGGAATGGGAGAGGGCTTTCAAGTGGTGAATTTAAAAAAGGGATGGGATTTTATGCCATTTCGCGGACAGACTAGTCCAGAAGAAGTTTCAGACGAACAGTTAAAATCTTCTCAAGGTTTACTTGATCTACAGGGGTTACTGGTAAATTATAAAGAAAAGGGAAGTCAAGTAGAATTATTGGGTAAGGAAAATGTATCCGGTGCTGAATGCTTTAAACTGAAGCTTACTAATAAAATTGGAAAAGTATATACTTTGTTTATCGATACTAAAAGCTATTATCGGGTGAAGTGGATTTATAAATCCTACTCGGCTAATGGGGAAGTAGATACTGAAGTAACTTATGGTGACTACAAAAAAACGGCTGATGGGTATGTATTCCCTTTCCTTCAAACTATTGAATCTGGCAGTATTGTGTTTAAAACAATTGAAATTAATCAGCCCGTTGACGAAAAGATATTTACAGTTAACTAGCTGTTGGAGTATTAACTTTCCATCATTTTTATCAGGCACTTGCGTGATGCATAATGGGGTTTTTCGTTACCGATACTAAGTTTTATAGGAATTAAATATAGAATTGTGAAAGAAAGCTCGAAACTCGGGCTTTCTTTTTGTCGCAATTTTCTTACCTTTGCAAAGTTTTCAAAACAAATAAAATATTTTAATTATGAGTACAGTAAAAGTTGCAATCAATGGATTCGGACGTATCGGTCGGTTAGTTTTCCGCCAAATTTATAATATGCAGGGAATTGAGGTGGTTGCCATCAATGATCTAACCAGTCCTGCGGTATTGGCACATTTATTAAAATATGACAGTGCTCAAGGTCGTTTTGGTCAGGAAGTTTCTGCTACTGAAAATTCAATTATTGTAAATGGTCACGAAGTAAAAATATATGCTCAAAGAGATCCTGCACAAATTCCTTGGGGAACTCACCAGGTAGATGTGGTAATTGAAAGTACGGGTTTCTTTACTGATAAAGCCAAAGCAGAAGCCCATATTACAGCGGGTGCTAAAAGAGTGGTTATATCTGCCCCAGCAACCGGCGATTTAAAAACCGTTGTTTTCAATGTTAACCACAATATTTTAGATGGTACCGAAACAATCATCAGTTGTGCAAGTTGTACTACCAATTGCCTTGCTCCAATGGCCAAAGTGTTAAATGATCAATTTGGAATAACAACGGCTATTATGACTACTATTCATGCCTATACCAACGACCAGAATACCCTTGATGCACCTCATCCTAAAAATGACTTGCGCAGGGCAAGGGCAGCAGCTGCCAATATCGTTCCCAACAGTACGGGTGCTGCAAAAGCCATTGGCGTAGTATTGCCTGAATTAAAAGGGAAATTGGATGGAAGTGCACAAAGGGTTCCAGTAATTACTGGTTCACTTACTGAGTTGACTAGTATTTTGGAGAAAACGGTTACCATCGAACAAGTGAATGCAGCGATGAAAGCAGCAAGCAACGAAAGCTTTGGTTATACGGATGATGAAATTGTTAGTTCTGATGTGATAGGAACTAATTTTGGTTCATTGTTTGACGCAACGCAAACCAAAGTAATGTCTGCCGGTGATAAGCAACTGGTAAAAACAGTGAGCTGGTATGATAATGAAATGAGTTATGTTTCTCAATTGGTTCGGACTGTAAATTATTTTGCAGGTCTTATCAGTAAATAAGTCATTCGAAAATAAAATTTTAATTGAAGGCTAAATTGTTTTGAAATTAGTTTAGCCAGAAAATCCATATTGAGAATCGGAGTTTTATCAACCAATCATCCAGTTCTTTTCTTACCGTTTTAACAGATAAGGCTCTCAATTGAATTGGGAGCCTTATTTATTGTATCATCCTTAAAATTACGTTCCACAGAAAGGGACAACGGCATTATGAGTAAATTTTCCAACTTTAATTTCAGCGGCTTAAAAGCCTTGGTAAGGGTAGACTTCAATGTGCCTTTGAATGATGAATTCATCATCACTGATGATACCCGAATGTCGGCAACCATTCCAACTATAAAAAAAATATTAGCAGACGGGGGAAGTGTTATTTTAATGAGCCATTTTGGGCGACCAAAAGAGGGACCTACCGATAAATATTCGCTGAAGCATTTGGTAAAGCATTTGGAAGCGTTGTTAAATGCCGATGGAAAGCCAACCACTTCTGTGCTTTTTGCGAATGATTGTATTGGGGAGCAGGCTTATCTTTCTGCCAGTGCATTGAAAGCGGGAGAAGTATTGTTGCTTGAAAATCTTCGATTTTACAAGGAAGAGGAAAAGGGAGAAGAGTTCTTTGCAGAAAAATTAAGCAAATTGGGCGATGTGTATGTGAATGACGCATTTGGTACAGCTCATAGGGCACATGCATCTACAGCTGTAATTGCAAAGTATTTTGGTGTCGATAAAAAAATGTTTGGATTACTGATGGAAGGCGAAGTAATCAGTGCCGAAAAAGTATTGCATCATTCTGAAAAACCTTTTACAGCAATCATTGGTGGAGCGAAGGTTTCAGATAAAATTTTAATCATTGAAAATTTATTAGAAAGAGCCACCGATATCATTATTGGGGGAGGAATGGCCTATACTTTTTTAAAGGCCCGTGGAGGTCAAATTGGTAATTCTCTTTGCGAAGATGATCGAATGCAAACAGCAATTGATATTCTAGCAAAGGCGAAACAAAAAAATGTAACGATTCATTTGCCGGAAGATTCGGTGGTTGCAGATAAGTTTGCAGCGGATGCAGCTACCCAGGTGCTTCCAAGTGATGCGATACCTGCCGGATGGATGGGATTGGATATTGGACCAAAGGCAGTTGGAATATTTGGCGAAGTGATACATCGGTCAAAAACTATTTTATGGAACGGGCCAATGGGAGTTTTTGAGATGGAAAAATTCCAAAATGGCACTAAATCGGTTGCTTTAGCAGTGGCTTCAGCTACAGCCCAAGGCGCATTCAGTTTGGTGGGTGGGGGCGATAGTGTGGCAGCTGTGAATAAATTTGAATTGGCCAATCAAGTTAGTTATGTTAGTACAGGGGGCGGCGCAATGCTTGAATATTTTGAAGGAAAGGTGCTGCCGGGAATAGCAGCAATAAGTGGATAATTGTCCTTTATTGTCGGTATAGCTGCCTAAAAATTGAACTGTTGGTTGCCAGTTAGCTCCCTAAATGAAAATAGGGAGGAGAAAGAACCTCAGTTGCCAATATTTTGTTATTAACGCACTGGGGATATAAATATTCTCGATTATAGTTTGAAAATCATTATTTTTATTAGAAATAAAATCAATCAAATATGAAACGTACAGGATTATTAATAACATTAGGGGTCCTTCTGATTATTGGATTTCTAGGATGTAATGGGTATAATGGTTTGGTGAAACAAGATGAGTCGGTAAAAAATGCCTGGAACAATGTGCAAACAGAATACCAAAACAGGGCAGATCTAGTAGGTAATTTAGTGAATACAGTGAAAGGAGCTGCTAATTTTGAGCAAAAAACATTAACCGATGTAATTGCTGCTAGGTCTAGGGCTACCAGTGTAAATATTAATGCAAATAACCTTACCCCTGAAAAAATTGCTGAATTTCAAGCCGCTCAGGGTCAGTTAAGTGGTTCATTAAGCCGTTTATTGGCAACGGTTGAATCATATCCAACTTTGAAAGCAACTGAAAATTTCACTCGTTTACAGGGGCAATTGGAAGGTATTGAAAACGGCATTAAAAATTCCCGTAAAGTATTTAATGATGAGGTGAATTTGTACAATACCAAAGTGCGGTCTTTCCCGATGAATATTTTGGGCGGCTTGTTTGGTTTTAAACAAAAGGAAGGATTTAAAGCAGAAGCTGGAGCAGAAAAAGCGCCAGAAGTTAAATTCTAATTAATCCGGGGATGAACAAACAACGCTATACGGGCTACATTATTGGAGGTATATTCCTCCTGCTGTTAATCTATGGGGTAATTACATTTAACTCGCTCGTTCAGCAAGAGGAAAAAGTAAAACTTCAATGGAATGAAGTTCAAAATGCTTACCAGCGAAGACTTGATTTTATTCCAAACGTAGTGAATATTGTTAAGGGCCAGGCAGGATTTGAGCAAGAAACACTGGTTAAAATTACTGAAGCCAGAGCCAAAGCTTCCTCCGTTACTATTTCATCGGGTGATTTATCTGCCGAAAAATACAATCAACAAATTGCAGCGCAGAATGAATTGGCCAATGCCACAAATCGGCTGGTAATTGCTGTTGAAAAATATCCCGAATTGAAAGGGACGGCCGCTTTTGAAGGATTGCAAACTCAATTGGAGGGTACTGAGCGTAGGATAAAAATTGCTCGAAAAGATTTTAATGCCGCAATTGCTGGTTATAATAGTTCTGTGAAAAGTTTTCCTACAAAACTGGTTGCCGGAATTTCCGGGTTTCAACCAAAGGAAGGTTTTCAGTCGGATGCAGGTGCAGAAAAAGTAGTAGAAATTAAATTTAATTAATTACCGTGGGGATATTTTCCTTTTTTAAAAAGAAAGCATTTTTTTCTGAGCAAGACCAGGCTCGGATAGTAGCGGCGATTGCTACGGCAGAAAAGTCAACTAGCGGAGAAATTAGACTATTTGTAGAAAGTAAAAACCCCTACATGGATCCATTAGAAAGGGCTGCAGAGATCTTCTTTCAATTGCAAATGGAGCATACAGATAATCGCAATGGGGTGCTTTTGTATATTGCGATGAAAGATCGCGAACTGGCTTTGTTTGGAGATGAGGGCATTCACAAAAAGGTGGGAACTGAATATTGGAAAAATGCCGTTCAAAATATGATAGGCGAGTTTGCTCATCAGCACATTGCTAGTGGAATAGAGCAATGTGTCCTTCAAGTTGGTCAAACGCTTAAGGAAACATTTCCTTATGATTCCTCAACCGATAAAAATGAATTGTCCGACGATATTGTATTTGGCAAATAGCGAAGTATTGTGGTCTTTCGTTTACGTGCAGTTGATCAATGCATATTTAATTATTCAATAACAATTATTTCTCTTAGGGAAATGGGTATGAAAAAATTCACTTTTACGTTACTGTTGTTTTTTACAACCATAGTTTCTTTTGCCCAGCAGGGGCAAGGATTCTCGATGGACCAGGTAATTAAAAAAGCTCCTAATCCTCCAAAGTTAGTAAATGATTTCGCCAATATATTAACCGCCGATCAGCAGCAGGCGCTCGAAAGAAAACTTACCTTATTTAGCGATAGCACTTCCAATGAAATAACCGTGGTAATTGTGCCGCATTTGGATGGAATGGATCCAGCAGATGCTGCCATTGCTTTAGGAAGAACTTGGGGTGTAGGAGGAAAAAAAAATAACAATGGGGTAGTGCTGTTGATTTCAGTAGAAGATAGGAAATTAAATATCTCACCTGGATATGGACTGGAGAAATCACTTCCTGATATTACTTGTCAGCAAATAATTAAAAAAATTATCGTCCCTAACTTTCGCGGTAAAGATTATTATCGTGGTATAGAGGAAGGTACAGACGCTATTGTGCAGGCTACTAAAGGTGAGTTTAAGGCAGATGCGAAATATTCCAAAAGGGGGCGTCCTGGGGGTATTGGTAAATTAATTTTCTTTGTCCTAATTATGATTGTTTTTTTAGCAGTTGGTTCAGGTGGCCGCGGTGGTGGTGGATCCTTTATGAGCAGTGGAGGTGCATTTCTGCTTGGAAGCCTGCTGGGTGGCGGAGGTAGAAGTGGTGGTGGGTATGGCGGTGGCAGCAGTTCGGGAGGATTTGGCGGTTTTGGCGGAGGAAGTTTTGGTGGCGGTGGCAGCAGCGGAAGTTGGTAATAAGGAAAAAAGTTATAAAAAAATCCCGGCCTTTTAGCTGGGATTTTTTGTGGAGGTGTTTTTATTTTGTAAAAATTTATTTAAATACCTGTGTAATATACTCAGCCACTACGCCAGGTTTAGATTTCGAAATTTTATCAAGTCCTTTCTTAAAATTGGCATCGGTAAAGCTTCTGTACTGCTCAGGGATAAAATTCCTGAATTCTATGATATAATCAATTCCCTGTTTTACTTTTTTTACATCGGTAACTTTTATTAGGTAATCGCAAAATGCAATGGTCATTTGTAATTTATCTTGACTGGCAGGTGCATCATTGTAACGATCAGCAATAAAAGTAAAGTCATCTTCGGTTCCATTTGCTAATAAAATTGCACTAACTACT
>JBIKOV010000028.1:0-24043 GCA_044357815.1 Ferruginibacter sp.
AAAAATTACCAAAAAAATTGAAGTTGGAAAAGAGCAGATTGTTAATATAGAGTTGGAATTAACAGATGCTTTACAGGGAGTAACCGTAAAGACTAGAAAGAGAGGTAAATATAAAAATAGAGATAAGCCGGCAGTGGAGTTAATTGACCTGGTGCTAGAAAATAAAAAAAAGAATCAGATAAAAGCTTATGATTTTGTGCAATACCAGCAATATGAAAAATTATCCCTTTCCTTAACCAATAAGCCAGAGAAGCTGATTAAAAACAGGCTTTTCAAAAACTACAAGTTCATTCTCGAAAACATCGACAGTACCAGCATTGAGGGAAAATACCTGCTTCCTATTTATCTGGAAGAAAAACTATCGGACCGTTTTCTACGCAAAAATTCGGAAGCAGACAAAACAATCATTAGGGGAGAGAAGAAAGTAAATTATGGAGATTTCCTTGATGACAATGGCATTAGCCAATACCTTAAAATGTTGTATGGCGACATTAATATTTATGATAACAATATTAACATTTTAAAGACCCAGTTTCTAAGTCCAATCGCCGACATGGGCCCCTCTTTTTACCGTTATTACATTCGCGACACCGTAGAGTTGGAAGGAATCAAATTGGTAAAACTATATTTTACCCCGCGCAATCCAAATGACCTGCTATTTAGGGGTACGATGTTCATCACCCTAGATGGGAAGTATGGGGTACAAAAGATTAGTATGACCATCAGTAAAAATGCCAACCTGAATTGGGCTAGGGAACTAAGAATCAATCAGGATTTTGAGAAGGCATCAGATGGGAGGTTCCACGTAATTAAAAGCAATATGTTGGCCGAGTTTGCACTTACCCAAAATGCTTCCGGTGGTATAATGGGTGAAAGAAGTTTGTCAATTAAAAAATTCTTAACGGATACTCCTGGTCCCGACAGCGTCTATCTCGGGAAGAATCTTGTCAACAGATCCAATGCCAGTTCTGCTGCAGATAGTTTCTGGACAGGCCAACGACATAATCCACTGACCCAAGTGGAAGCCACCGCATACTCTAATATCGACAGCCTTAAAAATATGCGCTCATTTAAAAATTTTGGAGAAATCGTTTCCCTGTTGTTTTCGGGATACTATTCTTTCGGAAACTGGGAGTTAGGCAATACCAATACATTCTACAACTTTAATCCGGTAGAAGGATTAAAGCTAAAATTGGGAGGAAGAACTACCCCCAAATTCAGCAATTTTATTTATTTTGACAATGCCATTTCCTATGGTTTCAAGGATGAAAAATTTAAATTTCTGAGTGCTGTTACTTATTCATTCAACCATAAATCTATTTATGCATTTCCTCTTAACTACTTAAAAGTGAGTTATCAATATGATACCAATATACCCGGACAAGAACTACAATTTGTACAAGAAGATAATTTGTTGCTTTCATTTAAGCGAGGCAATAATTACAAATGGTTATTTAACAACTATTTTAAAGGGGAATACATCCATGAATTTGGGAAAAACATCAGTTATACGGTAGGTTTTAAAAATTGGAAACAAACGCCTGCTGGAGATATCTTTTTTCAAAAGACGGCAGATCTATCGATGGTAAAAAATATTACCACCACCGAATTGTCTGGCGAAATCAGGTGGGCCCCAAACGAACAATTTTACCAAGGTAAAAATTTCCGAATTCCCATTATCAATAAATATCCAATTTTTAACCTTCGCTATATTGCGAGCATTAAAGGGCTGGCGAAAGGTGAATACAACTACCAAAACCTTAGTCTGCGCATGGAAAAAAGATTTTTTCTTTCGCAACTGGGCTATGTAGATGCCACTTTGGAAGGGGGGCATATTTTTGGCCAACTTCCCTTCCCTTTGCTTACCATTCATAGAGCCAACCAAACCTATTCATTACAACTAGATTCATACAACCTGATGAATTTTATGGAATTTGTGAGTGATCAGTTTGCAGCAGGCAGTGTAAATATTAACTTTAATGGATTTTTCTTTAATAAGCTACCCCTGATTAAAAAACTAAAGTTAAGGGAAGTGTTAAGTGCCAAAGTGCTATACGGAAGCGTAAGGGATGAAAACAATCCCACAAAAACTAATAGTCTACTGAAGTTCCCTACAGATATAAATTTGGGGCACCCAACCACTTTCTCCCTCGGTAAAGCTCCCTATATGGAGGTAAGTGTGGGGGTAGCCAATATATTTAAATTAGTGAGGGTTGACCTTGTAAAACGTTTGTCTTATCTTGATAACCCTGGTATATCCATCTGGGGAATCAGGACAAGGGTAGCATTTGATTTTTAACACTGAAAAATAAGCAATGGCAGCTGAATTACTTAGAGACCGGATTCAGAAAATAATTTATACAATGATTAATCCGCTTGTGAAAGGATTAATCAAAATTGGCTTTACCCCTAATGGAATTACCATTATTGGATTGTTACTCAATATTGGTGTTGCCTATATTTTCATCCTGGGAGCCGAGGAAGGCAACCGCGGCGATTTGTCATACTTAGCATGGGCTGGTGCTTTAATACTATTTGCGGGTCTATTTGATATGCTAGATGGCCAAGTAGCCCGATTAGGAAATATGAGTTCAACCTTTGGTGCATTATTTGATTCTGTACTTGATAGGTACAGTGAGTTAATCATGTTCATGGGCATCTGTTATTACCTAGTTTCACATCATTATTTTCTAAGTTCCCTCTTTGCTTTTATTGCACTGATAGGATCCATGATGGTTAGTTATACTAGGGCTAGAAGTGAAGGATTGGGTATTCAAAATAAGGGGGGCCTTATGCAGCGACCGGAGCGGGTAATATTAACCGGACTTTCGGCGTTATTATGTGGAATATGTGGTCATTTCATCGGTGGTGATTTTAAATATACATTTCCGGGCAGTTCCATTGAAATTTTTGAAACAATGACTATTTTTACTTTACCAATTACTATTATGGCAGTGCTCACCAATATCACTGCCATTAACAGACTGGCAGCTGCAAAAAAAGCGTTAGATAAAAAAGCCAATATTTAATTTATGAAGACAAAGAGAATATTTTTTATTTTTTCCATGCTACTCAGCTTCTCTTTTCCAATCATTGCCCAGGAAAAGGGGTTTCCTATTCCCAAAGGAAATAGCAAACAATTATTTTACCTACAACGTACCCCTAATAAAAACACTATTGTATACGAACTCAATTACAAAAATGGTGAAATTGATTCAGAAGAACCCATTCATGGATTTTGGATCCGGTACCAGGAGGATGGGCAAAAGGAAGACCTAAACTATATCCAAAGGAAATTTGCCTATGGACTCAAAACAAAAAAAATTGCAGAAAATCAGTATGAAATATCTTTTGTATCTTATAAAAAATATAAAATGTTTCTTCGTATGGGGACTGACAAAAAATTTCACCTCTATACCACTATCAACCAACTGACAGCTGAACTTACCAGTATCTATTTAAAAATTAACGGAGGCGCATTCTGGACTCCCAATATTGAATATGTAGATATTTATGGTGTTGATCCAACAAACCGATCTGTGATGAAGGAACGTATGAGAATTTAATGACCCCGAATTATACTTTAAAAAATGAAAAAAAATTACGTCTCCAATGCAGAAGACTCGATTAAGTTGTTTAAGAACAATTTTTTCGACAGCCTTTCCAAGGTGCATTTTACAGTACCCCTTTATATTTTCATTCCTGCCATTTTGTTTTTTTGCTACCGGGCTTTTACCTACAACCTAAGCATCCTTATTTTTGGCGGTTATTTTCTTGCGGGCCTGTTGGTATGGACCATCACCGAATATTTTTTGCACCGCTTTATATTTCACTACTATCCTAGTTCCGATATTGGCAAACAAATACATTTTATATTCCATGGTGTGCACCATGATTACCCAAGGGACAAAAAAAGATTGGTAATGCCCCCCTCCGCAAGCATTCCACTGGCTAGCCTATTTTATTTTTTGTTTTCCTTGTTGCTGACTCAGCCCCTACTATTTGCATTTTTTCCAGGATTTTTATTAGGATACTTGATATACGATATGATGCATTATGCGATGCACCACCACAATTTTAAAAATCCGCTGCTAAAGAAAATTAAACAGCACCATATGTTGCATCACTATGAGGATTCAAGCAAAGGGTATGGGGTAAGTTCCTCTTTATGGGATATTATTTTACAATCCAACTTTACTCGTGAAAGCGATAAAAATAAATGAAGCAGGTAAGCACCCTTTTATTTTCGCGCAATAGTATTGCCATTGCACTTACTTCATCCATTATTTATCTACTCCTCTCCCACTTTCTAATTGGTTTTAAAACAGACCAATTGGCATTGATTGCTATTTTTAATACTTGTTTTTTTGCATCTACTGCATCCCGTAAATTCATTACAGGTTTTTCCATTTTTATTATCTACTGGATAATATTTGACTCGATGAAAGCCTTTCCCAATTATACATTTACAAGTGTTCACATCCGTGACCTTTACGATATAGATAAATCAATTTTCGGATTTAATTATCTAGGAAAACCAATCACCCCTAATGAATATTGGCTACTGAATGGGAATACACTATTAGACGTACTTGCCGGTATTTTTTATTTATGTTGGATTCCAGTTCCCCTCGCTTTTGCCGCCTACCTTTTTTTTAAGGACAAAGATTTATTTCTTCATTTTTCATTCACATTTGTATTGGTAAATATGCTAGGATTTATTATTTATTATGCTTATCCGGCTGCCCCTCCTTGGTATTATCAACTAAATGGCGCAAATTTTATTCCTACCACTTTAGGCAATACTGCCGGTCTGCATAAGTTCGATATTTATTTTAACCTTAGATTATTTGGCAATCTGTACGAAAAGGGGTCGAATGTATTTGCGGCAATGCCTTCCTTGCATTCATCTTACCCGCTAATCGTACTGTATTTTGGATTGAAAAATAAATCAGGCTGGATGAACCTAGTATTTGCATTAGTTGCCATTGGAATTTGGTCTGCTGCAATCTATACCAGCCATCACTATGTATTGGATGTATTAGCAGGTATTATTTGTGCAATAACGGGCATAATTATATTTGAAAAAACACTTTTAAGCAATAATGCGTTTAATAGATTTCTGCAGTATTACAAAGTGAACATCTAAATACTATAAATCTCCAGCAGTAAATTCTCCACTTTAAAAAAAACTATTCTGCTAATACGAACGATGAGCCATTGCTACGCTAGGGCCCTTGGGAATGTTCAAATGGAAAGAATTTTCAACATTTACCATTGAACATTCACATTTCACCATTAAAAAACCCGGTCACCAATGTGAACGGGTTTTTAAATATTTTATTGTAAAAAGAAAGCAGATGCCTCCAATGATAATACCTGACGATTATCTAAGGAATAGCATTTCTCTGTACTTAGGCAATGACCAATGTGCATCATCTACTAATAATTCCAATTTATCAACGTGGTAACGGATCTCATCGAAATGTTTGCCTTTCACATTATCGCAATAAGCAATTGCTTTTTCCCTTGTACCGGTAATGATATTTGCTTTTTTCCTTTCTTCAATCATATTTTCAACCCCAGTACTCATGGCATTGATATGATTGCTTATTTTTTCCAAAACACTCAACTGACTAGAATAGGATGCTTCCTTCAGACCAGCTGCCTTTAACCCATTGATATTTTCTATCAAAATGTTCTGGTATTTAACTGCAGAAGGAAGGATCAGTGAAGTTGCTAACTCACCCATTGTCCTTGCCTCAATCTGCACCTTTTTGATATAGGCTTCCAGCATGATTTCATGACGTGCTTCTAGTTCAGCATGGGTATAAATATCATTGCTTTTAAACAAATTTTTAGATAGGTCGGTCACATAAGCATCTAATGCTAATGGAGTTGTTTTAACATTGGCTAAGCCTCTTTTTTTCGCTTCATTTGCCCACTCTTCACTATAGCCATCTCCTTCAAACAATACTGATTTACTTTCAATAATGTATTTTTGAATGACATGCATGATGGCAATTTCCTTCTTATCACCCTTATCGATACAGGCATCTACATCTTTTTTAAACTGCTTCAATGTTTCTGCAACAATGGTATTTAGCACTGTCATGTTAATAGCGCAGTTTGCAGCAGACCCCACTGCACGAAATTCAAACTTATTTCCGGTAAAGGCAAAAGGAGAAGTTCGGTTTCTATCGGTATTATCCAACATTAATTCCGGAATGGTTTTATGAATATCCAGTTTCAACATTGCTTCATCCTGCTCATCAAATTTTCCGCCTACCCTTGTTTCTACTTGGTTCAATACCTCTGTTAAGTATTTACCGATGAAGATTGAAATAATTGCTGGAGGTGCTTCATTGGCACCTAAACGATGGTCATTTCCTGCGCTTGCAATGGATGCTCTTAATAAACCAGCATAATCATGAACCGCTTTAATGGTATTCACAAAGAAGGTTAAAAACATCAAATTGGTTTTAGGCGTTTTGCCCGGAGCCAATAAATTAACCCCAGTATCTGTTGCAATACTCCAGTTATTATGCTTACCACTTCCATTAATTCCGGCAAATGGCTTTTCATGTAATAACACAACCAACCCGTGACGTTTAGCAACCCTCGCCATAATATCCATCAACAACGTATTGTGATCAACTGCAAGATTCGCTTCTTCATAGATTGGTGCACACTCAAATTGAGATGGAGCCACCTCATTGTGACGGGTACGTAATGGAATACCTAGTTTGTACGCTTCCTGCTCGTAATCACGCATAAAAGCATAAATCCTTTCTGGAATAGCACCAAAATAATGATCTTCTAATTGTTGTCCCTTGGCAGGTGAATGACCAAAAACAGTACGACCTGTCATGATAATATCTGGACGAGCATTGGCCATCGCCGCATCGATCACAAAATACTCCTGCTCCCAACCTAGGGTAGCCGTAATTTTGCTTACATTTTTGTCAAAATATTGAGCTACTTCAACACCTGCTTTGTCTAATGCAACCAATGCTTTAATCAAGGGTGTTTTTGCATCCAGTGACTCACCGGTGTAGGAAACAAAAATAGTAGGAACACATAAAGTTTTACCATTGCCGATTTCCATAATAAATGCAGGAGAAGATGGATCCCATGCAGTGTATCCACGCGCTTCGAAAGTTGCTCTTAAACCCCCTGATGGAAAAGAAGAAGCATCTGGCTCTTGCTGTATCAAGGCTGCACCTTCAAACTCTTCGATAGGGGTGCCATCGCCTTTTAATGTAAAAAATGAATCATGTTTTTCAGCAGAAAGATCTGTTAACGGTTGAAACCAATGCGTATAGTGTGTTACCCCTTTGCTTTCAGCCCAGGCTCTTAAACCATTCGCAATCTGGTTGCCCATACTACGATCAATTTTCTTACCTCCCCTGATAGAAGAAACTAAACTTTTGTATGCCTCATCACTTAAAAACTGACGAGCAGTTTTTAAAGTAAAAACATTTTCACCAAAAATCCCGGTAATTTTTACTGAGGATTTAACAGTTACTTCCGGATTAGACCGCAAGTTTTCAATTGCTTTAAAACGTAACGACTGCATAGTTTTTAAGATTTAGACACACAAAATACGGAAATATTAATCAGTAAATTATGTTTTGGCGAATATTATTTCGATTTTTTTAATCAAAATGATGGGAATTATAAATATTATATATTTTTACAATATTTATAATTTGGTTGAAAATTCCGCTCAAAATAGGAAACAAAAATCACCTTCAAAAAAGCCAATGAACAGTAAATGAATTGTATATAACGTGAAAAATTATTTTTATGCCCTCTATAAAAAACAAAGTTGTAAAAAAAAGCAACTGCTTAACTAGTCGTTCCCACAGTTAACACAAAAATCAACCGAACCTTTATTTTTAAAGGCATCAAAACAATTATAATAGTAAATAACTCAAAATAATATTGAGTAGGCCCCTAAAAAAAGAAATACAGGTTGTACTTTCGCACTTTGATATAATTATGGAAATAAACGTTACAACCGCAGAACAACTTCGGCTTACAGCAGAAGAATTTACATTGATACAGCAAAAGCTAGGGCGCACCCCAAACTTTACGGAACTCTGTTGCTTCAGCGCCATGTGGAGTGAGCATTGCAGCTACAAGAACTCTATCAAATGGCTAAAAACATTGCCCAGAGATGGCCAAAAAATGCTCGTTAAAGCCGGAGAAGAAAATGCAGGACTGATGGATATTGGAGACGGATACGGAGTTGTATTTAAAATAGAAAGTCACAACCATCCTAGCGCCATTGAGCCTTTTCAAGGTTCTGCCACTGGTGTAGGTGGTATTCACCGCGATATTTTTACTATGGGGGCTAGGCCTATTGCATCCCTGAATTCACTGCGCTTCGGAAATTTAACCGAGGCCAAAACCCAGCATTTACTTGCGGGTGTGGTACATGGCATTGGCCATTATGGCAACTGCTTTGGCGTACCAACGGTGGGTGGAGAAATTTATTTTGAAAACTGTTACCATACCAACCCGCTTGTAAATGCCATGAGTGTAGGCATTTTAAAAAATGGGGATACGATATCAGCTACTGCAGAAGGTAAGGGTAATCCTGTTTTCTTTGTTGGTAGTGCTACCGGAAAGGATGGTATTGGAGGTGCATCCTTTGCATCGGCCAACATTACAGCAGATAGCGCAGAAGATCTTCCGGCGGTACAGGTAGGCGATCCCTTTCAGGAAAAGAAACTATTGGAGGCCTGCCTAGAAGTAATCAAGACCGGTGCTATTGTAGGAATGCAGGATATGGGAGCAGCAGGTATTATCTGCTCCACAGCTGAAATGAGCGCCAAAGGAAATTCAGGAATGAAAATTTATCTCGACAAAGTCCCTATGCGCCAACAAAACATGAAGGCCTGGGAACTTTTATTGAGCGAAAGTCAGGAAAGAATGCTCATGGTAGTAGAAAAAGGAAAAGAGGCCGCTGTTATTGAAATATTTGAAAAATGGGATCTTCCCTGCAGCGAAATTGGCGAGGTTACAGCAGGTGGTGAACTTGAATTTTATATGTACGGAACCTTGGAAGCCTCCCTTCCGGCTGTGGAACTTGTTTTGGGCGGCGGTGCACCGGTATATGAAAGGGAATATGCCCGTCCGCAGTACATGGACCAAATAGCAGCATTTGATGCAGCAACAATTCAACAACCGGCAGATCTAAAGGCGGTAGCGGAGCAATTAATTCAAATACCCAATATTGCCAGCAAGCGCTGGATATATACACAATATGATAGCATGGTGGGTGCTGGCACCTGCAGTACCAATGAACCAAGTGATGCAGCCATCGTACTAGCTAAGCCCACTAATAAAGGACTTGCCCTTACCACCGATTGCAATAGCCGCTATGTATTTGCCGATCCTTACAAAGGGGCAATGATTGCTGTAGCAGAGGCGGCAAGAAATATCGTTTGTAGTGGTGGTCAGCCTTTAGGTGTGACCAACTGTCTAAATTTTGGCAACCCCTACAATCCTGAGGTATACTACCAATTTGTTCATGCCATTAAAGGCATGGGAGAAGCTTGCGTAAAATTTGACACGCCCGTTACAGGAGGAAATGTAAGTTTTTACAACCAGTCTCCTGATGGCCCTGTATACCCTACTCCTACCATTGGCATGGTGGGTTTACTAGACAATGTTAGCCAAAAAATGACCATGGATTTTAAAAATGCTGGGGATCTTATTTATTTAGTAGGCAATAGCAGCAACGATTTTAACTCATCGGAATATTTGCACAAAATACATGGGATAGAATTTAGTCCGGCACCACATTTTGAATTGAATGAAGAATTTGATTTGCACCGGGTAATTGAAAAACTAATCAAGGATCAATTGGTATCTTCGGCCCATGATGTAAGTGAAGGTGGAATATTTGTTACGCTCACAGAAAGTGGTTTTAACAAAAATCTTGGCTACCAAATCAGCACCAACAAGAACTTCCGCAAAGATGCATGGCTTTTTGGGGAGGCGCAGAGTAGGGTAATCGTATCGGTACCCCAACAGCAGGTGGCAGCTTTTGAAGCAAGTGTAACGGCTTCTAATATAAGTTTTGAAAAACTGGGATCCGTAACAGATAGTGACATCCAGATTGATAATGAAAACTGGGGAAGCATTCAAACATGGGGTAAAAAATACGACCAAGCAATTGGAAATCTTTTGGCAGGCCATGAATCAGAACAAGCCTTGATTGCACTGTAAAAATGTTACTTTACAAATAAAAATCAAGCAACTAACAATCAATACCATGAATAAAAAAATCGCTATTATTGGAGGTGGGAATTTGGGAAGTGCAATTGCAGAAGGTTTGATAAAAAGTAAATTTTGCAAACCGGCTGACATCACGGTTACTAAAAGAAATACGGCTACCCTCAAACACCTTGCTAACAAAGGGGTTCAGGTAACCTCTGACAATGCGATTGCCGTAAGAAATAGCGAATTGGTTATCTTGGCTATCAAGCCTTTTCAGGTAAGTGAAGTGTTAAATGGATTAAAAAAAGAACTCACATCCAAACATATCTTGGTTTCGGTGGTAACCGGAGTACTCATCACAGAAATTGAAACAAGCATCAAAAAGAAATTGCCCGTTTTTAGGGCCATGCCCAATACAGCTATTGCCATACAACAAAGCATGACTTGTATTAGTTATAACAATGCCTCAGATACACAAATCAATTTTGTGAAAGACTTGTTTTCCACATTGGGAAAAGTGACGATGATCAATGAAAAATTAATGGATGCCGCTACAGTATTAGGTGCTTGCGGAACTGCTTATGCGATGCGGTACATACGCGCGAATATTCAAGGTGGTATAGAAATAGGATTTGACGCTAATACTGCTAATCTCATCGTAGCTCAAACGGTAAAAGGTGCGGCAGAATTGCTATTACAAAACGGCACTCACCCCGAGCAAGAAATCGATAAAGTAACTACGCCCAAAGGGTGCACCATTGTAGGACTCAATGAAATGGAGCACCAGGGATTCAGTTCCTCACTAATTAAAGGGATTGCAACGAGTTATAATAAAATTGTAAAAGGCTAAAAAAACAAAAAACCTTCCCAAGCCTATCTGCTCACCTTGCAGCTCTTCGATAAAAAATGTAGGCGAGCATCCCGAAAATAATATTAGGAAGCCAAGCAGCTAGAAAAGGCGTAAAATTACCCTTGGTGGCAAATACCAGCGAAAACCTACCTGATAAAATATAAAGCATACTTAGAATAACGCCAACGGCCAAATGAAAACCACTGCCTCCCCTTACTTTTCGAGAAGCGAGACAAACACCAATCATCGACAATATAATTACCGAAACAGGGATTGCATCCCGATTATACCTTTCCACCAGCAGTGAATTAATACCTTCGGAACCCCTCATCTCTTCCTTTTTAATCAGTTTCTTTAATTCAGGAGTGGGAAGCCTGTCCTTTAAATACTCATCTTTCCTTAAATCAACCGGCTTGAAATTATAGCTCTTTAAAAGCGTTGTATAGCGCGTAAGGCTTTCCTTTTCATTGTGGAGCGTGCGTTCAAATACATTGCTCATTTTCCACTTTTTTGAAGCCGTATCCCAAGTAATATTGTCGGCTCTAATATTATACTTAAGCCGATTATTTTCAAATTTTTGAATAAAAAAACTATTGCCGGTTTTAGTAGTCGTATCATAATATTTGATACCAGCATAGGAATTTGAATCCAATCTGAAATAATAATTCTGTGGAAATGACCTGGCATCTACGGGTAAGTAGTCAACATACTTTGCTTCAAAAACTCCCCAGATTGCGTTGGCTCTTGGCAATACAAACTGGTATACCAACCAAAGAAAAACGGCCAAAAATACACTACCAATCCAATAAGGAAAGAGAAAACGTCGGAAGCTGACTCCACTACTTAAGATGGCTATCACCTCAGAACGGTCCGCCATCTTTGCAGTAAAAAATATAACCGCTATAAACACAAACAAAGGAAATAGCATAGCATCAATGCGTGGAACAAGTCCAAAATAATAATCGGTAATAATAGTACTAACCGGCAACTTGGACTTTACAAAATCATTTGTTTTTTCGCTAATATCTATCACTACCACTAATGCTGTAAACAATAGCAAACAAAATAAAAAAGTAGTCAGGTATTTTTTCAGTATGTAGCTGTCTATTTTTTTCATTGAATGATATGAATACAAAACTAAACTAAATCAGGCAGCTTGAAAAATTGAGGTTCAAAGCAATCGGAAAATACCATCCCCACTTACTTTATAAACAAGGCTTATAATCGTTGCTGTAAACGAACAACCATTTCAGATTTCCACTGACTAAAATCACCTGCAATAATATGTTCCCTAGCTTGCTTCACCAACCAAAGATAAAAAGCTAAGTTATGTACACTGGCAATAGTAAGGCCCAGCATCTCCTTTGCCTTAATTAAATGTCGAACATAAGCCTTGCTATAATAATTACTTACCTCACAATCGATTCCATCATCAAGCACCGAGAAATCTCTTTCCCACTTTTTGTTATCTATGTTAATTACGCCGTAGCTTGTAAATAACATAGCATTTCTGCCATTGCGAGTGGGCATTACACAATCAAACATATCTATACCCAGCGCAATGCATTCCAAAATATTCCAGGGAGTGCCCACGCCCATAAGGTACCTGGGTTTTTGAGGCGGCAAAATCTCACAGCAAAGCGCTGTAAAATCGTACATCATTTCTACCGGCTCCCCGACACTTAAACCGCCAATGGCATTGCCCGGTGCATTTCTCGAAGCAATCAATTCACAGGAAGCTGTTCGTAAATCCTTATAGGTACTGCCTTGCACAATGGGGAAAAGATTTTGCGAATAGGCATATTTATCGGGGGTTTCGCCAAAGCGCTGAATACACCTGTCGAGCCAGCGATGCGTAAGGTCCATACTTTTTTTTGCATAGGCATAATCACTTGGGTAAGGAGGGCATTCATCAAAGGCCATAATAATATCTCCTCCAATAACTCGCTGAATATCCATTACTTTTTCAGGGGTAAACAAATGCTTGCTCCCATCGATGTGCGATTGAAAAATCACCCCTTCCTCATTTATTTTTCGATTGTTGGCCAATGAGAAAACCTGATAACCGCCACTGTCAGTTAATATGGGGTGATTCCAGCCCATAAATGAATGCAGCCCTCCAGCTGCCTCCAAAGTTTCTAAACCAGGCCGTAAAAACAAATGATAGGTATTTCCTAAAATAATTTGGGCCTTTACATCCTGTTGTAATTGTTGCTGGCTAACCGTTTTTACACTCCCGACAGTTCCCACGGGCATAAAAATAGGCGTCTGTATTTCACCATGATCGGTTAAAATTGTAGCGGCCCTTGCTTTAGATAGGGCATCGGTATATTGTAACTCAAATTGAAGTGCTGCCATAAAAATTGACCCACAATTGAAAGCGGGACACAAAAATATTGTTTATTTAATTAAATGGACCGCCACAGTTGCACAATGCAATTTTAAGTCGCTGGCAACCTTAATTTGAACTGTACGGCAGTTTTCTATAAGATTGACTCTCTAAAAAAGGACTAACCTTTCAATATCCCTTATTTTTGCATCTATGAACCTAACTAACTTTCTTGTGAACTGGCAGGAGATTATTTTCTTTTTATTATGTAGCATCACCTTCATTCAAATTTTCTATTACCTTTTTTTCTTTTCCCGATTATCTTTTTACCATGCACCTAGTAAAAACAATACCCAAACCCATCCAGTTTCGGTTATTATTTGCGCCAGAGATGAAGCAGCTAATCTTGCTAAAAACCTTCCCGGATCTTTGGTACAAGCATATTCAACTACGCACGAAATAATTGTAGTAAATGACAATTCATTTGACGATAGCAAATATTTACTGGAAGAGTTTGAACGGAGTTTTAAACATTTAAAAGTAGTAGAATTAAAACAGGAAGCAATATTGATTCCAGGAAAAAAATTTCCGCTGAGTGTGGGAATCAAGACTGCGAAATATGAGATTGTATTACTTACGGATGCCGATTGTGTTCCTGCAAGTGAACATTGGATAGAAAAAATGCAGGAAAGCTATGACGATGCTACCGAAATAGTATTAGGCTATGGTGCTTATCATAAAAACAAAGGGCTACTCAATCGACTGATCAGATGGGAGACATTTCACACCGCTTTACAATACCTGAGCTATGCATTGGCTGGAAATCCATATATGGGGGTAGGAAGAAATCTAAGTTATAAGAAAATTATTTTTTTTAGACACAAGGGATTTTCTGCTTTCAATCATGTTGCTAGCGGAGATGATGACTTGTTCATCAATACTGCAGCAACAAAACAAAATACCAAGATAAATATTTCGCCAGAAGCCTTTACTTTAAGTGATTCAGCAGTCTCCTGGAGTCAGTGGATAAAACAAAAAAGAAGACATTATAGTACAGCAAAGTACTACCGACCGATACACAAATTTTTATTAGGACTTTACTCAATATCACATTTTTTATTTTACCCATTATTGATAGCTGCCCTTTGCTTTTTTGACTGGCAATGGAGCCTGCTGGTTTTTTCTATTCGTTTTATTATTCAGGTGATCACATTATATCCTGCCATGAAAAAATTGAATGAAAAAGACCTATTCCCTTTTTTCTTATTATTGGATATTTGGATGTTTTTTTATTATTGCATCTTTTCCATTACTTTACTAATTAAACCTCGGATTAGCTGGAAATAACTAGCTTTTCCCTTTTAAAAATATACTGCTAAAATTTAGTACACCGCCCAAAAAAAGCATGGAAACAATACAACAATATTTCACAGATTTCAGCCAAATTCAACTTCAACAATTGGGTGAGCTCAAAGGCTTATACAGTGAGTGGAACGAAAAAATAAATGTTATTTCACGAAAGGATATGGATAATTTTTATGAACACCATGTTCTCCATTCTCTTGCTATTGCCACGCAGTTTGAATTTACTACTGGCATGGAGATTATGGATTTGGGCTGTGGCGGCGGATTTCCGGGAATCCCACTGGCCATTTTTTTTCCTGACACCCAATTCCATTTGGTAGATAGCATTAATAAAAAGCTAAAAGTAGTCAATGAAGTAGCTGCAGCCATTGGTCTAAAAAATGTAAGCACTCAGCATTGTAGAGCCGAAGAAATTAAAAACAGAAAATTTGATGTGGTGGTTACCAGAGCCGTTGCCCCACTCAAGGATCTTTGGTGGTGGAGCAAGCCCTTATTGAAAAAAGGGATTAAACCAAGTGGACTCATCTGCTTGAAAGGGGGAGATTTGGCGCAGGAAATTTTTGAAAGCGGCTGTAAACCAAGGATTTGGGAAATCGAAAAAATATTTGAGCCCCCCTTCTTTAAGGATAAATTTTTATTACAAGTTGCCATATAACCTTTTCAGCCAAAGGACAACCTATACCCCCTTTAGGGTATTGTTTTCTATTAAATTTTGATTGAACTTCACATTTCATGGATATATCAGTAACAATAGTAGAAGATAATCAAGACATCCGGCATGCACTTGAACAGATTATCGAAATGGCCGATGGCTATTCGCTTGCAGGCTCATATATTAATGGGGAGGAAGCCCTTTTACAAATTCCGATCACTAAGCCGGCAATAGTACTGATGGATATCAATTTGGGTGGCATCAATGGAATAGAGGTGGTAAAGCAGTTGAAAAAAAATATGCCGGAAGTCTTATTTATGATGTGCACCATTTATGAAGAAGATGAAAAAATTTTTGAAGCACTCAATGCCGGTGCCAGCGGCTACATTCTTAAAAAAACAGCCCCCGATAAATTACTGATAGCAATAAAAGAATTACAGGATGGTGGCTCTCCAATGAGCAGCCAGATTGCTAGAAAAGTAGTTAGTCATTTTCAAAATAAATCGATAAATTCATCTCTAAGCATTCCGCTTGGTTTGCTGTCAAGTCGAGAAAAGGAAATACTTGAAATGCTTTCGAAAGGATTACTTTACAAAGAAATAGCTGTACGAGTATTTATTAGTCCGCAAACTGTAAGAAAACATGTATACCATATTTACGAAAAGCTCCACGTAAGTAATAGAATTGAAGCAGTGAATGCTTTTTTTGGAAGATAAGGTTTAGCAAAGTATATACTGCAATAATTTTTACAAGGCTAATACAAAAAATAAAAGCCCCACTTCTAGTCATCAATAAATAGTCGATCCTGAAAAGCAATACTAGTATTGGGTTACAAAAATTTCCAAAACCACCAATCTGTTTGTGGTGTACTACCTATTGGAAAATCATGGGTATGGCCTGAATTAACAAATGAATATTTTTCATAAAATTTTTGAGCTCGAAGATTGTGTTCCCATACCCCCAGCCAAACTACTTGATACTGATTGGTGCTAGCATATTGCAATATAAAATCCATTAGTTGCTGAGCCACCCCTTTTCCATGGAATTCCTTTAAAACATAAATCCTTTTCAGTTCCAAAGACTTCCATTGCTTCATTAGAGGGAAATTGTTATAATCTTCCATCCAACGCAAATAGCCCACTACCTTGCCATGCTGCTCTGCGAGGTAATAAAAATCATTTTCATTACTCAACTCCAACTGCACTTGCTTTAAATGAAAATAGTCTTTTAGAAATAAATCCATATCCTCTTCTGTACAAGTACCTGTAAACGTATCGTAAAATGTTTGAATTGAAATAGCAGAAAGTTTTACTGCATCCGCTAAAGTAGCCCGCCGGATTGTTATTTGCTCCATAGATTTCTACCCGAAAGGGAATTGGTTATTACTAAATAGTTGTCTTTTGAATTGCATGATTAAGATTGAAAAATCTTCAATGAGGTGAATCACCAATTAAGTAGCAATAAATTACTACGCTGGTCGGTATCTGCCATGCGTTTAGATGGATCAATTTCCGCCCTTTTTAAATCGGCTAACCTTCTTTTAAACGTTACTATATAAGTGGGATGAGTCCATCTCCAAGCAGCATGTTCTTCTCTGATTTCAGCAGCATTTTCAGCAGGTTTTGAGCCATACATCAAATTGAGGGGTATATAATGCATTTCGGTACTACCATCCTTGAAGCTAAGGCGCAAATCAATCGGCATGGGCATCTTTCCCTTTCTGATCAATCGAACTTTGGATACACCCCCTTCTTCCCATAAACTATCGATTCCATAATCAATCGTCTTGGTAGTGTTACACCAATACTCCTTGTACCAATCTAGTTTTATACCACTCATATCCTCAGCAATTTTAACCAAGTCGCTTGAATTGGGATGTTTAAAATGCCATTGATTAAAATATTCCAGCACGATTTTATCCCTCATAGCAGCACCCACTAAGTAGCCCAGTTGCTCCATAAAAACCGCCCCCTTTGAGTAACTGGATATACTGTATCCTATATTGGTTTCAAAATGATCTGCATGGGTGGTAAGCGGTTCTTGAAAATCACTTTTTGCTAAAAAATAATACGATCGATAACTTCCGCTGTGGTCCAAGGGTAATAATGCTGCAACAGAATCCAAGGTCTTCATGTAAGCGATATTGCTACTGTTTTTTACCCTAGTAAATTTGTCACGATAATAGGTTTGTACTTGTGCAGATGAAAATTCTGCAAGACCTTCGTCCATCCAGGCATTCACACTTTCGTTGGTACCCAGCATCATTTGATACCAGCTATGCATCAATTCATGAAAAACGGTACCCAATCCAGGCCCAACTATCAGTGTTGCCATCGGATACTCCATACCTCCGTCGCCACCTTGTATAAAAGAATATTGCGGATAGGGGTATTTCCCAAATTTAGATTCTATGAAGGGCAAAACTAATACTCCAGCATCTGCAACTGTATTCCAAGCGGTGTCATTATTTGGGTCATTGACCTTTTGATTGTAAATCACGTGAAATACGGGGCCTCCATTGGGCATTTTTCTCACCAGATGAATATAATCTGGGTCTGCAGCCCACACAAAATCATGAATATTGCTACCTACAAAATGCCAACTACGTTTGGCCTTTTCCGTTGGTTTTAAAGCAGATCCTGGCACATCGTACCCCCAGCCTATTTCCTTGGCATTAATTAGCACGCCAGTGCCTCCAAGCTTATAAGTTCGATCAATAGCTATTGTAACATCAAAATCGCCCCATACCCCATAAAATTCCCTCGCCACATAAGGTGTAGGATGCCAGCCCTCGAGATCGTATTCACACATTTTTGGATACCACTGACTCATACTGTATCGTACACCCGTTACCGGATTATCCCTACCTGTTCTACGAATTTGTAAAGGAATCTGAGCTTCAAATTCCATCTCAAAAACCACATGGGCCTTAGCTGCAATGGGCTGGGTAAGCGACACTTCCAATATGGTTTCATCATATTTAAAAGGCTGTGCAACTCCATTCATTTTTAAGGAAACTATTTTTTGAAAGCCTATCTCGTCGTCCTTTAATTTACTAATACGATCCGTCACCCTTGAATCCCAGTCGGGTTTGCCATTGATGATGGTTTTTCCGAGCTCACGGCTACGAACATCCATACTACTATTTGGCTGAAAAGCATTGTAATATAAATGATAGAAAACCTTTGTCAACACATCTGGAGAATTGTTGGTGTATTCGAGTTTTTGCTTTCCAGTAAAGCGGTTGGTATTGGCATCCACATCAATATTCATAGTGTACTTAACCCGCTGTTGCCATCGGCCTGGCTGGGCTTGCAATAAAAAGCAAAAAAAGAATCCAGAAACGAATAACAAAACAATTTTGTTCATAGTATGAGTTTTTAAAAACACTAAATACAGTAAATCAATTATAAAGCAACTAATATGTTGGTTAGTTGAAATTTTTATTTACGACAAGCCGCCGACGGAACAAAAAATAGCGCGCTCCTACTCTTCATTTTTACCTTCCACTACGATCACTATTTCACCTTTAACAGGTTTAGCTGCGAAATAATCAAGCACTTCCTGCAAGCTGCCCCTTTTGTTTTCTTCAAATTTTTTGGTAAGCTCCCTGCTTACACAACACTGCCTATCTGCTCCAAAATAGCCAATAAAATCGGTCAAGGTTTTTACCAATCGAACTGGGCTTTCATAAAACACCATGGTTCTTTGCTCTATAGCCATTCTTTTTAAAAAAGTTTGACGCCCTTTTTTGAGGGGAAGGAATCCTTCAAAACAAAAGTTGTTCATCGGCAGCGCACTATTGACCAATGCGGGAACAAAGGCGGTAGCGCCCGGCAGACAATCTACTACAATACCGTGCTTCACACATTCTCTAACTAATAAAAAAGCGGGATCGCTGATACCAGGCGTACCAGCATCGGTAAGCAAAGCCATCGTTTTACCACCAAGCAACTGCTCAGCCAAATGATGAATCACTTTGTGCTCATTGTGTTGGTGATAGGGAGTTATGGGCTTTTGAATTTGGTAGTGCTGGAGTAATACAGAGGATGTTCTGGTATCTTCAGCCAAAATTAAATCCACCGACTTTAAAATTGCTATTGCCCGGAAAGTCATATCCGCCAAATTGCCAATTGGAGTGGGCACAATGTAGAGCATAATTTTAAAATTTGAGACCTCTTCAATTTAAAAATTTAGTACCGAAGCAAAAGAAGTTTTAATTACTTTGCTCCATATTTAATTTTCACATTTTCTTATTGACTCACCGTTACTTCAAACATTTCCATTACAGGGTTTGCCAATAACTTTCTTGCGGCATCTTCTGCAATTTGCTTTGCAATTTCTATTGTAGCTGCCTCAATTTGAAGACTAATATTTTTACCGATTCTGACATCGCTAATAGAACTTATCCCTAAATTTTTAAACCCGCCCAATACAGCTTTTCCTTGTGGATCAAGCAGTTCTTTTAATGGCATTACTTTTACCTGTGCAGTGAAGATCATGTGATAGATTTATTTTTGAAGAGCAAAGATAAAATAATGTAGGCAATGAAAATAACTGGAATTGCCAGCCAATGTAAAATTGGAATGCTTATTAGGGCAACATTTAGTAAAATCACCTTGGGCAGGTTGCTTTTTATTGTGAAGTCCTTAAATTTTAAAGATAAAATAGGTAAATTACTAACCATCAACCAGCTTAGAAGGACAATCAAAGCGTATAATACCCATTTATTGATCAACCACTGGTTAATATCAATAAGTCCGCCTCCATAATGCAACATCAAGGGAAATGAGGCTATTAAAAGCCCTATACCAGGTGTAGGCACCCCTTTAAAAGTAAAATGCTGAGCTGTATCTAAATTGAATTTGGCTAAACGATAGGCTGCAGCACAGCTCAAAATAAATGCGGGTAAAAGCCAAATAATTGGGATATCCAATCCATTTTGTTCTCTCATCCAGCTAAAACGCAACAGCTGATAAAGTATTACGCCCGGAGCCACACCAAAGCTAACCACATCTGCCAAGGAATCAAGTTGCTTACCCATTTCTGAACATACATTGAATAATCTTGCAACAAAGCCATCTAGAAAATCTACCACTGCAGAAGCGAAAATAAAAAATGCAGCAAAAGCCATTTTTTCAGGAATATTAAAACTATTGGTAAACTCATCATTAGAGTACAAAATGACAGTTTCCGTTTGTAAGGTCAGTACTATAGCAATACACCCAAAAAAAAGGTTGAACAAAGTGAATATATTGGGTATCTGTTTCATAATTTAAATACTGGTTAACCAAGCGTTTACTAGTTGGTTTCTGTTTAACACTAGAAGTTATTTAATTACAGCAACACTCTTTATTTGAATGGAAAGCCTTTTAAAAATGCGCTGAGCTCAATTGGAATATTTTTAACCTACAACAAGGAATAAAAGCAGTACCCTAGATCCCGGATTTACTTCCTTTTCATGAATGATTCAATTTGCTCGGCTGTAATTGGAATGTTTTTCATCAAATCCTGATTTCCATTACGGGTAATCCAAAAATTATTTTCTATCCGAATACCCATTTTTTCTTCTTCTATATATATACCCGGCTCAATAGTAAATACCATTCCTGCTTTTATAGGCTCCGTTCTGGTGCCGATGTCATGCACATCAATTCCTAAATGATGTGAAATACCATGGTACAAATATTTTCGGTAGGCCCTGTTTTCGGGATCTTCATTTTTAATGTCTGCTTTTTGTAACAAGCCAATTTTTTGAAATAATTTGGTAGCTTCCTCCCCTACTTTTTCTGTATAATCTAAGATAGTAATCCCAGGTTTTAAAATAGAGGCCGCATATTGATGTAAATGCAAACAAGCATTGTATAGCATTTTTTGTCTGCTAGAAAATTTTCCATTCACAGGAATCGTTCGGGTAAGATCAGCACAATAGTTGCCATACTCTGCACCAAAATCCATCAATATCAATTCACCCGCTTTACATTCTTGGTTATTTTCAACATAGTGCAAGGTTCTAGCTCGGTCTCCACCAGCAATAATTGAACTATAGGCAGGTCCGGTAGCGCGTTGGGATAAAAAGGAATGAGCTATTTCAGCCTCTATCTCATATTCCATTACCCCTGGTTTAACAAATTGAAGCAATCGCTTAAAGCTTATTTCGGTTATATCTATTGCCTTTTGAATCACCTCTACTTCCAGAGGAGATTTTATCGCACGTAGGTCTTTCAATAATTTTGCACTACGTTTATAGTTATGTAAAGGGTAGCGCTGCTTCATCATCTCGGCATAACGGTAATCCCTAACGGGTACATAATTCGACTTGCGGTCGTTTTCATTGCTATTTAAATAAATGGTGTCTGACCAATGAATCCATGGTTGCAATACCCCATCCAATACATCCAGCCATACAATGGTTTGGATACCTGAAATTGCCGTTGCTTCATTTCTTCGAAGCCGATGGCCATCCCATTTTTCCTTTAATTCATTGGGACGCACCAAAACCAACACCTCCCTATATTTTGGATCAGGGTTTTCAGGATATAAAATCAACATGCTATCTTCCTGTTCTATACCCGTCAACCATATCAAATCGGAATTTTGCTTGAACTTAAACAACTGGTCTGCGTTGGTAGGCAACTCATCATTACTATTAAAAATTGCAATGGAATGTTTATCCATTTTTTCGACAAAACGCTTACGATTTTGGATAAACAATTTAGGATTGAGGGGGAGGTATTTCATTCAAATGTTTTTATATATTGCAATATAACACTGTTCCTTGAAAATAAACATTGCTGCAATAGAAGGTTTTTATTTAGACTGATAAAGAATGCATTTTTTTCTAAAAGTTGCTGAATGTAAATCATTTTAGCAAAAATGAGAGCAGAAGGGTTTAAAAAGAATGATCTAATTGAAAAGCCTAATTATGAATACCTATTGAATTGGCCTTACTTTTTAGTGCTATACAAAAAGGGGTTGAATGGATATTTAAATTGACCAGCTACTGCCACCGGCATGAGCATAGAGAATTTTTCAACAGGGGGAATTTCCGGCCTTTGCAGAAAAATTTCAGGTCGGTCCCGTTCAGCTTTGGCCGACATACTATCTAGTACTCCCCGAATCAGATCGGAATGAGAAATATAATAATCGTAACTTTTATAATATTCACTTCGGGTTACTTTATGGATAGAAAATATCGCATTCTGTAATTTTATATTTTCTAGTACACTATTTTTTGAAGCATCTATTTTTATAAACTGATCAGTAAAAGCATCGGCTCTAATCATATCCCACATTACCGCTTGCATTTTTTCCTTTCCCAAAACACTAGCAGGTGTGCCGTTTTTACCAGTACAACTTATGATAAAAAAAATCAATAAAGTAAAAACTAAATATTTCATTTTTGCAACTCATCTTTATACCTCGTGGCATTGGTAATGTCCATTTTTTGCAATAGATCAGAAGCCCTTATTTTATCCTGTGGAGGGGCTTTTGAAAATATTTTTATTAACTCATTAGACTTTCCCTGAAAAAAAAACTGATTGATCATCGTATTAGGATTGTCGGAATTGAAATTATTTAACAGGTTTAATACCGCTAATATTTCAGTCCTTGCCGAACTTTCATCATCGTACATTTTATCCATTCCAAGGTGATAATACCCATAATAAATATCATGCATAACCGTATATCGGGTATTCATCATATTTTCTACTAGCCAATAACGGTTTCGCCTTCCGTCAAATGCCTTCCAACCACTAATTCCGCGCGTTTCTGGTGCATTATTTACAATATTTTGTGCTTTTAAAAAATACGCATCTCCTCCACGAGGTGAAAAAGAAGTATAATCAAACGCTATAACCATGTTGGCATAATAAGCAAATATGGCGGTTAGATTAGACAACATTGGATCTGTTCCAGCCACCCTGTTTTCATTAAATTCTAGTTGCTGAAATTCCAAATACTTAAAAACAACATCTTCATCCTGAAAATTAATAATGGGGGATGCATACGAGCTATTAAAAACGGGTCTTGCAGCCTGAATAGTAAGAGAGGCGGAATAAACATTTGCCTCAGGAGTGGCTTGCAGATTTAAAAAAAAATTGCATTCAATTTTTTCATTTACCGAAAAAATATCTTTGGTCCATTTTCGATTATTGAGAAATGTATTGAGGGAAGTTTGCAGCGTTTGAAAAACATTTTTATTTACAGTAGATCCTACCCTACTACTATTTATTGTTACCCGAGCGATCAGCTCCTGGGCGCCAACAAAGTGTGCAATGTTTAATAAAAAAAGTAGCAATATAAATCTTTTGAAATACATATTACAGTTGAATAATCTGATTTACAATATCCTCAGCCACTTCTTTTTTTGATTTGGTGTCAAAATAGTGCGTATTTCCTGACTTGTCAAAAATAGTTATTTTATTTGTGTCATGTCCAAAACCTGCACCCGCATCATTTAAAGAATTCAGCACTATTAGGTCCGCATTTTTTTCAAGCAACTTCTTTTTTGCGTAGTTTTCTTCATCAGAAGTTTCTAGTGCAAAACCAATTAATAACTGGTCAGATCTTTTCGTTTCGCCTAAGTATTTTAGAATATCCTTTGTTTTGG
>JBIKOV010000175.1:0-7004 GCA_044357815.1 Ferruginibacter sp.
CTATTAACACAAGGGATGTGTAGACAATACTTAGCCCGGTATTTTGAATGGTTGCAGCCACTGTTTGCTGTATATTATTCCCATAGGTAGGCAACTCTTGCTTATAGTTTACCAAAAAACGAATGGTAATATCAATAGCAATACCCAATGCCACACTAAAGACTAGTACGGTAGAGGGTTTGAGCGGAACACCCACCCAACCCATTACTCCTGCAGTAATTACCAGCGGAATCAGATTGGGTATGAGGGAGCAAATTAATATCCTTGCCGATTTAAACAAATAGAGCATGCAAAGCGAAATCAGCAAAAATGCCCAGCCAATACTTTCCTTTAAACCACTGATAATAAAACTACTACCCTCCAAAAAGGTTATGCTCGTTCCCGTTAACTGCACTTTGAACTGGCTGCTGTCAAATAACTGGCCTGCCCTTTCATTGATTCCCTTTAAGACAATGGGCAACTGCTTGGTACCAATATCTGCCATATTCACACTGATACGGGTAGTTTGTCTGGAGCTATCCATAAAAGAGGATAACATCTTTGAGAAATTATTTTTTCTTCCACTATCACTCTTGTTGGGACGCAAATACTCTCCTACAAAAGCGCCGTCGAAACTATTGGGTAAACGATAATTGGCAGCATCTCCTTCATAAAAAGCCTGCTTAGCAAATTTCAATCCTTCGGCAATACTAAGCGGCCGACTCATTTCTTTTTGAGCTGCTATATATTGAGACAGGGAGTCGACTTTTTCAAATACGGAAAGCGCTCGCATACCAGCCAATCCATTCCGCTTTTTGGTATCCACCACAATCTCCAACGGCATTACCCCCTTAAAGTTTTTTTCAAAAAACTTCATATCCGTATATATTTTATCGGTTTTGGGTAAATCATCTACAATAAATGCTACCGTATTCAGCCTAAAAATGCCTGCAATCGAAAATACCAGCACAACTGCTGTTATTATATATACCTTCCGCTGGTGGTGAGCCACCCAATTTTCGATTTTTAATAAAAAATCGGTCAGCCATTTATTGTCAAGATACTTGGTATGGGCTGGCTTAGGGGCCGGCAAGTAACTCAGTACCGAGGGCAATAAAATAAAGGAAATTACAAAAATGAGCATAATGCTAATTCCTGCTACAACACCAAATTCCTGCAAGACTGCACTTTTGGTAAGTGCAAATACAGCAAAACCGATGGCTGCAGAAATATTACAAAACAAGGTAACGATGCCCATTTTACTCACCATATCCACCAGCGACTGGTATTTGTCTCCACTACTAAGGAAGGAGCTATGATACTTATTAATAAAATAAATACAATTTGGAATGCCGATTACCACCACCAATGGCGGGGTTAAAGCGGTGAGCAAACTTATTTTATAACCACACAATTGCAATACACCCAAACTCCAGATGACCCCTAGTATGACCACCATTAATGAAAGTAACATGGTGCTGAAAGAACGGAAGAATATCAATAAAATCAATGCACTCAGCAATAGGGAGCCAATTAAAAATATTTTCATTTCCTTTTGCAATCGATCGGCCACCACCGTTCTTATCAGCGGAAGTCCGCTCAGATGCGCTTCAATTGAAGTATTTTTTTCAAAATCATTGACCACCGCAGTGATGTCCTGTACAATTTTTGAACGCTTGGGAGAATTAAGCGAATCCCTATTAATTCTCACACCCATTAAATAAGCATTGGTTTGGGTATTATAAAGAAGCGATGTGTAAAAAGGAAGGTTTAGGAATATTTTTCTGGCAGAATCTAGCGCTGCCTGGGTTTGAATGTCATCCGTAAATATTTTTACCGCATTTAACTTTTCGGTGATCGAATCTTTTTGCAAATTGATGGATGTCGGAACACTCAAGACATCCTCTACATCAGCCACTTTTTTTAATTGCTGCTGCAAATGATTATAGGCGGAAAAAGTGGCAAGCTCAAAAAGTTTATCCGTTTGAATACCCACTACCAATACATTTCCATCATCCCCAAATTTTTCTCTAAACTGCTTATACTCCTTGTATTTCGGATTATCCACAGGAATCGCTTTTGCAAACTCATAACTCAGTTTTACCTTGCTTGCAAAAAATCCCATTACACCGGTTACTGCAAATAAAACTATTAACAATGGTAGGCGGTTTTTGATAACAAAGCTTCCTAAGCGTTTCCACATAATAATCTGATTGGTGATAAAGTTTTACAAAGAAAAACTATTTAATGGAATTGAAGTCAATTTATGGGTTGGAGGAAAACAACTACCACCGTTTGTATGCGGCGCCTGAATTATTAGGTGCTTTCATTTGGGCAAATCAACGAGAGATTTTTTCTTTTCTTGCAAATCCACCAACGAACCCCTTACCCAATGTGCAGAGGAGCAGAATGTTTCCTATTTTTGATTGTCGATTCATTTAACCAGACCATAAAAATCCGCCGGATACTAGGGGTATGACACATAAAACAAAAGGAATCGTTTTACGGACCATCAAATATGGTGAAACCAGCGTAGTAGTGACCGTATTTACTGAGCTCTTTGGCCTACAAACTTATATGGTAAATGGGGTGCGGAGCACCAAAAAATCTTCTGCAAAAGCCAATCACTTTCAACCCGGAGCTATTTTAGATTTGGTTGTTTATCATAGCGACCAGAAGGCAATGCAGCGCATCAAGGAATTTAAATGGGATTTTTTATTCCAGCAAGTGCTAAGTGATGTAATTAAGAACAGTCTCGCACTTTACATGGTTGAATTATTACAAAAATGCCTGAAACAGCCCGAACAAAACACACCCCTTTTCTACTTTTGCGAAGATGTATTAATACAGTTGGATGCTGCCGAAAAAGAGGTAACGGCCAATTTTGCACTGTACTTTTCCCTACAGCTGCCCCAATTTTTTGGGTTTAGGATGAACGATAATTATGATGCTGAATTAAATGTGCTGGACTTAGAGGAAGGTAATTTTGTTGCAAGCCAGCCAGTGCACCCAAATTTTATTGATGGAAACTATGCTGAAATTACTTCTCAACTTTTGAAAGCAATGCAGCCCGATGAGTTATCGCAGTTTAAACTTCACCATGATACCAGAAGAGCCTTATTACTTCATTACCTCAATTACTATTCTCTCCATATTTCCGATTTTGGACAAATGAAAACCTTGGCTGTTTTACAAGAAGTTTTTTGATACTGCCAAAGGCTATAGAATTCGCCTTGATGTGGACTGTTGAGTTAATTGAAACTGCTCTATATTTTCAATTAATACGATTCCCGGTGTTTTGCCTTTTTCAAAACTGCCTACCAAATGATCTAGCTGCAAGGCCTTTGCCCCATTGATAGTTGCCCATAGTAAAAGAGATGACAATGGAATGATAGGATTTGTTGAAAGTTGAATGGCTTTTATCTCTTCTAGTATATTCAACTGCTGGTTACTTGCTAAGCTATCGGTACCAATGACCAGATTGCAATTGCTATTCATCAGCATTTTGATCGGAGGGTTTTTTTGCTCAATATATTGATTGGCATTAATACAAAGACAAAGGTTAAATACTGTCTTTGCCATACTCGAATGCTTATTCAAAAATTCCATATCACTTGCACTAGTATACGTGTTATGAACAGAAATAATGGATTGCTGCTGATCAAAATAGGGTAGCCAAGTTTGAAAACTAGATTTACCGGTGGGTTCAAATGAAGCAATGTCTATTCCAAAATTTTTATACAGTGCTAAGAAACCTCCGGCTTTGCGCAAATAAAGTATATCCTCATCGGCACATTCCTGGTTATGTATGGTGATTAATTGTCCGGCTGTATCTTCATTCAGCAGATGAAATAAATTTTTTGAAACACTATAGGATGCATGAGGAGAAAAGGTGGTTTTATGGGTGGGAAGCTCTTTTTCGAATTGTTTTGATACCATTTTCATCTCGGCAAGCCTTTTATGAGCTGCCTCACCTTCCATTCCACTTACTTCAATAAAATTATGCCAAAGAAGCTTGCTCTGTTTTTTGGCAGAAATAGAATCACTTGAATTACAAATATCTCCCACCGCTACAATACCGGTTTGGTACATTTTCGCTTCTGCCTCAATCATCGCTTCTAGTTGCTGCTCATACCGTGTAGACCGATTGCTCATTACCTGTTGTACAAACTCCACCAGCCCTGTTTTTTCGGAAATCCTTCCCTTTAAATGGCTTAACTCTAGGTGACAATGGGCATTTACAAACCCAGGGCTAATCAATCCGGTAAATTCTTCGATCCCATCGCCCGCATCTAAAGTATTTACCAGGTCAATGATGGTCCCAGAACTATCAGTGATTACCACAGATTGCTCCTTAAGTATTTCATATCCGGTAAAAATATGGTCAGCAGTAAATTTTCTGTACAAAATGATTGGTTGAAAGGATGTAAATTTGCGGCTTACTATAAAAGATAATTGCTTTTATAAGGGCTAAAGTTCTTAAATAAAAAATAAAAAAAACGAATAAAGGGTAATTATAAAAAGAGAAGGCCTAAAAGACAATGATCGCAACAGCATGAACTCATCATCGGCTGGTACTTGACTATCTTTTTTGTATTCTTGCTAATCGTTTCGGCTGAGCGGACAGACTTTTCAGTACCCAACTATAGAAATTGGGTTTCAAAAATATAATATGTTAGATAAATTAGATGCGATAAAAGGAAGGTTTGACAATTTAGGAGTGGCGCTTACCAATCCTGAAATTGTGAGTGACAACAAAAAATTTACTTCCATTAGTAAGGAGTACCGGAGTTTAGAAAAAATTGTACAGGCTAGGGACGCCTATGTTCGCCTATTGGACGATATTGAATTTAACAAAGAGGTATTGAGTGGAGACGATGCAGAAATGCGAGATTTAGCCAAACAGGAATTACCCATTTTGGATGAAAACAAGGACGCTTTGGAGAAAGCGCTGCGCAATATGCTGATTCCAAAAGATCCCTACGATGAAAAAAATGCCATTTTAGAGATTAGAGCCGGTACTGGGGGTGATGAAGCCTCGCTTTTTGCTGGAGATCTATTGAGAATGTATTTAAAATATTGCGAAAAAAAGGGATGGAAAACTGCCCTTTTGAGCGAAAGTGAAGGCACTGCAGGGGGCTATAAAGAAGTTCAGGTGGAGGTGGTGGGCGATGATGTATATGGTACCATGAAATTTGAAAGTGGTGTCCACCGCGTTCAAAGGGTGCCTGATACCGAGGCTAGTGGACGGGTTCACACGAGTGCCGCCACGGTTGCCGTAATGCCGGAGGCCGAGGAAGTGGATTTTGAATTAAAAGATAGTGATGTAAAAATGGAAACTGCCCGAAGTGGAGGGGCTGGAGGACAGAATGTAAATAAGGTGGAAACAAAAGTTTTTTTAACCCATAAGCCGACGGGGTTAGTAGTGATGTGTCAAACAGAAAGAAGCCAGCTGGGAAATAAAGAAAAGGCCATGGACATGCTTAGAACCCGCCTATATGATGAAGAAGTGCGAAAAGCAGAAGAAGCCATTGCCCATAAAAGAAAAAGCCTGGTAAGTACAGGTGACAGAAGTGCTAAAATTAGAACCTATAATTTCCCCCAGGGAAGAGTGACCGATCACCGCATTGGACTTACGGTGTATAATTTAGATAATGTATTGAATGGAGATGTTCAGGAATTCATTGACGCCTTGCAATTTGCAGAAAATGCAGAAAAAATGGCGACTCCCAGTTAATTTGGCCCAAGCGGCTCAATTACCCTAAATTCAAATGCTCCGGTTTTATCCAAGAACAGATTTGAGAACTAACTATTTTCTGTTACCCCCCTATTCCTCAAAAAGTGTGTATGCTTCTGTAAATATTTGTTAAAGCCTTATGGATTTTTATCATTTTCATTTTTCACTTACTTTAATATGCTAACTTTAGGTTATAATAAAAAGGTGCAAGGAAACTTATATGTTATGCAAATTTTAAAGATATAAACTTCGTAAGTTCTTATCTTTTATTAACAAAAAGTATATCGTAGCTGGCACAAAATTTGCACTCTAAACTTAAATAATTTAATTCAACTTTTTCTCATAAGCAGTTAGTTTTGGTAAACGGCCCCTGTTTCTACGGGGGCCATTATTTTTTATATCCATCCTGCGTTGATGTTCGACCGCAATAATATTTTGTTCTCAACTTCTTGCATATAAAAGTTGGGAGTATCCCTTTTTTTAGCACCTTGAAACTTACTAGTAGCTACTTAAATAAGATAGCTTTGTAAATAATGAATAGAGCTTTGATGATGCTTCAGTATTTCCTTTTTTAAAAATAATATTACAAAAAATGGTTATGGATGATGGTGAAACTATTGATTTGCCTGCAATTAATGTATTAGATAATTATACGATCTTTTAACATTGCAATCAAAGGGTGCTACAAGGCTGGGGGGTAAAGCGAACCAGCAATGTAAAAAAGTAGTTGCCGGATAATCTATGCTTACTAATGATAAAAGAGTTTTACTTTTGAGCTGATTTTAGAACTCAGCAGTAAAAAACTTACTTAATAATTTATTTAATCTATTGATTTGGCTACAAAAGCATCCGAAAGAAAATCATTCTTTAAGAAAATAAGTGGGCAGGAAAATAAAGAAGAAGAGTCTGAGATGACCTTTTTTGACCACATTGAAGAATTGCGCTGGCATATCATGCGATCCATCCTTGCCTGGCTGGTAGCCGCCATTGCCATTTTCGTATATATCGACTGGGTATATGACAATATTATTTTAGCTCCTGCGAATAAAGACTTCTTTACTTATGGAGCCCTATGCCGTTTTGGCAATTGGCTGCACATGGGAAATAGTTTTTGTATGCCACCAGTTAAAATAGATTTTCAGGTAACTACTGTAAATGGAACTTTTACCTCTGCAATCTCTATTGCAATGATTGGAGGAATCATTGCAGCCTTTCCCTATATTTTTTGGGAAGTCTGGCGCTTTATTAAGCCTGCATTATCCCCAAAGGAAAGAAGATACGGAACAGG
>JBIKOV010000176.1:0-6928 GCA_044357815.1 Ferruginibacter sp.
CAAGGGGATCACTTTGTGCCGGTATTAGGGGGTCAATTTGCGCTGGTATTAGGGGGTCAATTTACGTGGATTTTCCAATTATTTCTGAAAATCAAATAAATGGAAATATTAAGTTATGTTTAGAAAAAGACGCAGCATGCTGTGGTGAGGAAGGTGAAACCTTTGTTTTAAAAAAAATAAAATAACCAATCCTTATCAGTTTTTTTGGATATTTTGGCAAGTGTGTTTAATTGAAGCTTTGCGAGTAACATATGAATAGCTCTGATTGCAATAATTATCTGGGGGTATTAGGAAAGTAGTTATTTTACAACTTTCAGAAAAAGTGTTAACTATTTAGTAGGCATTTAAACTGCTCAGCTCTAAACAAACTGACCAATCTAACGTAAAGTTACCAGTAATAAATAATTTCATTTTCTCCTAGCCTCCTATATTCAAAATATAACTTGTATTCTTGCTTCCTCCGGGTTCTTTAAGCATCATGCGCTTTTGTATTAGATCGTTCATATCCCTGAGTGCTGTATCGTGGGAGCATTTAGCAATTTTAGCCCATTTGCTGGTGGTAAGTTTTCCATCAAAACCATCCAGTAATTTATTCAATAGCTGCTTTTGCCTTTCATTCGTTGTACTGGCCCCATATTTTTTCCAGAAATCAGCCTTGGCCAATACTGTTTCCAAAATTTGATCACTATTTCTTAGTGCTTCATCAAGGCAACCAAGAAACCATTGAAGCCAATTGGTAATATCAAGACTACCCTTTTGTGTTTCCTCCAGGATTTCATAATATCTTTTACGTTGTTTACGGATTTCTGTACTCATACTATAAAAGCGTTGAGCGCTGCCATCACTTCGGGCTAACTGCATATCTGCAATAGCCCTGCCTATCCTGCCATTCCCATCATCAAATGGATGGATGGTCACAAACCCTATTTAACGCAATTTGTGCGTCGAATAGGGGTATTATTCTACGCATAATGGTCCCTATGAGGTATTATCAACCTATTTGGCATCCCAGTTCTGGCCCAGCTAAATGCTGGAATAATGTGTTGGATATCCATTGCCGTTAACCCAATCATAGAAGCGTTCCGCACCTGAATTCGTATATTTTCGGATAAATACGGATAATTATCATTGTTTGCATCAGATATATAATCGTATATTTACGAATAAATACGGATATTAATATGGGTTTAAAAATTCATACATTGAAACTAGCCTTAGGCATGAAGCTCATGACTGAGTTGAGTAAAATTGACAGATTTGATGCTTCATGGGCAACTATAGAGAAGCGGGAAGGCTCATCCTTGAAGCAACTAAAATCCATTGCCACAGTGCGAAGTGTAGGTGCTTCAACAAGAATTGAGGGTTCAAAGATGACGGATGATGAAGTGGCGGTGTTAATTGAGAAATTGTCTATTTCCAAATTAGAAGAACGAGATGAGCAGGAAGTTATTGGTTATTTTGAAGCCTTAGATACGATCGCTGAAAACTATGAATCCATCCCTATTTCTGAAAGTCAAATCAAATACTTGCATAAAATATTGATGCTGTATGGCGATAAAGATGCTTGGCATAGAGGAAACTATAAGCAAGTGAGCAATGCCGTTGAAGCTAATTTGGTTGATGGAACAAAGCAAATAGTATTCAGAACAACGGAGCCTGGATTGGCAACACAAGATGCCATGATACAGTTGTTTGAATGGTATCATTCCGATAAGGAAACAATTCCCTTAGTAAAGGCAGCTTTGTTTGTTTACGAGTTTTTAAGTATCCACCCATTTCAAGATGGCAATGGAAGACTAAGCAGATTGCTGGGGAGTTTACTGCTTTTAAAAAATGGCTATTCATGGATTCAATATGTAAGTTTTGAACATGAGATTGAAAGTAGAAAATCTGAGTATTACAAAGTGCTCATGCAAACACAGCGAAACAGACCAGGTGAAAATGTTACGGACTGGCTAACTTTTTTTATCAGTTGTTTGATAAACATACAGGAACAGTTATTGGTAAAATTAGCGGAAAGCAGAACAGATCAGCCCGTTTCACAACGGGAGAAACGCATCTTATTTTTTATTCAAAACCATGCTGGATCTGGATCTGGCGACATATCGAAGAAACTTGACATAGCTTTACCAACCGTAAAAAAATCTTTAGCTGAATTGGTTTTAAAAGGAATCATCGCAAAAGAGGGACGAGGTAAATCGACAGGATATTTTTTGATTTAATAAAACAGATTTGAATGGAAGTTTTTTTGAAATGGAATAAATAACAAATTTATTATTTAGGATCAGGGTACATTTCCCTACTTCTTGTCAAATCATGAAGGATTTGGAGCATATTTTATGTGCAGTTTTGGAACCATATTTATAATCAACACATTCGAATTTTTTTGTTCAGTCGCATCTTTGTAAAATAAAAATCTATCTATGAAAATGTAAGTTCAGGTAACAATATTTTTAGAATATTTTGCTTTTTTGACGAGGGACAATTGGTTATTCTATTAAATGGTTTTCAAAAAAAGACGCAGAAGACTCCAAAGTCGGAAATTGAAAGAGCAGAAAAATTAAAAACAAAATATTATGAAGACAAGCAAAAATAAATTGGTAGAATTGGAAGTATTTATAGACCAGAAATATGGTAAAAGAGGTTCCAAAAAAAGAGACACTTTCGAGGAAGGTTATGAAACATTTAAGTTAGGCGATATGCTTCAAGAAATGAGACATAGACACAATATGACACAGGAACAACTTGCTGAAAAATGTGGCACGACAAAAAATTACATTTCAAGAATTGAAAACGATGCTAGTGATATAAGACTTTCAACCCTGATGAGAATTATCAGAGATGGATTTGGACAGCATTTAATACTCTCCGTTGGGGCATGACCTAGATGCACTACACACAACATTATGTCGTATAGCCGACAAGCCCCCGAAGTAAAAAAATGTCAAAAATAAAATGCAAAAGCTCCGAAACATCAGGGATCGGGGCTTTTGGCTATACGCTGTTCAGCGACACTGGGGCTTAGGATGTTTTGTAGTATTTATAACTAGTCGACCCTCAAAAAGTCAATTTTAGTTTTTGGGCAATAAAATTCCAATAAGTATCTATAAGGCATTTACAAATAAGTAACCAACATCTTATTGCCGCTGTGCGCCAGCCGTTCATTCGTCGTTTAAAGTTCATCGCAGCTGCGGCTAATATTACATTTATATTATCTCCAAAAATTCCTTTTAGGTAATTTCTACACAATCGGTAGTCTTGTTTTAGGTGACCAATTACGGGCTCTATTGCGGCTCTTTTTCCGTGCTGTTGACGCTGCTCCTTTGTTATGTTTTTATCTGGTTTGGGAAAATGAATTTTTGAGGCTTTGTATTCTTTCAATCCCTTGTATCCCCTGTCTACAAAAACGTGGCTTGCTTCCTTTCCATTGAGGCGCTCGAACTGTTCTAACACATCTGGAATTGTTTTTGAATCATGCAATGTTTGGGTGAAATTCATAGCACCCATTATGACACCTGTTTTCTGGTCAATCAGAATAGACGCTTTACTACCAAATTCAAATTTCTTATGCTCCTTTCCTTTTGAATAACATTTAACATCGGGTTCATGAAGACTGTATATTTTATTACTGTCACCTCTTTTTTGAGAAAGCACTTTTTGATACAATTTTAGAAAGGGCAGGTGGACGCCAAGGCTTGATAATGGATGCTTTCGGCCGATTTCACGTACTAATCTTCCTGCAATTGTTTTAACTTTTTTGTTTGCTTTACGAGCAGATTTAGCGCCATGTTTGGTATGCTTAAAGCGTTATTGATGACCTAGGCTAATAACAACGTTTTTATATGACTGTCGAAGATCCAAAGATTCTTTATCTGCGATTATCCAACATCTTTTAATTATTTTTTTGTATAGTTTATCATCCGTTGGATAGGTTATATTTTTCTCTTGAACGGTCGTATCCACACTCACTACAATACTATTTTCATCATCCTTTGGAGGTTCATTTACACGAATACTTTCTTGAAAAATTAATTCAACACCATCCACACCTAGGCCTTAACGAAAGGCTACTAATTCCGTTGGCACACATAGTATATTTACCTGAAAATATTGCTCGCCACCAAAGCACTGAAAGTAAAAATTTTGATTTTCTCCTAGCCTCCTATATTCAAAATATAACTTGTATTCTTGCTTCCTCCGGGTTCTTTAATCATCATGCCCTTTTGTATTAGATCGTTCATATCCCTGAGTGCTGTATCGTGAGAGCATTTAGCAATCTTAGCCCATTTACTGGTGCTAAGTTTTCCATCAAAGCCATCCAGTAATTTATTCACTAGCTGTTTTTGCCTTTCATTCATTGTGCTGGCCCCGTATTTTTTCCAGAAATCAGCCTTGGTCAATACTGTTTCCAAAATTTGATCACTATTTCTAATGGCTTCATCTAGGCACCTAAGAAACCATTGAAGCCAATTGGTAATATCAAGACTACCCTTTTGTGTTTCCTCCAGGATTTCATAATATCTTTTACGTTGTTTACGAATTTCTGTACTCATGCTATAAAAGCGTTGAGCGCTTCCATCACTTCGGGCTAACTGCATATCTGCAATAGCCCTGCCTATCCTGCCATTCCCATCATCAAATGGATGGATGGTCACAAACCACAAATGAGCAATAGCTGCTTTAAGCACTGGATCGATTTTTTTTTGAGTATTGAACCATTCAATAAATTGATTCATTTCAGATTCAAGCAACTCTGATTCCGGCGCTTGGAAGTGAACACGTTCTTTACCCATTGCCCCTGAAACCACTTGCATCGGTCCATTCCCAAGTTTACGCCAGCCACCGGTTGTTATTTTATGCGTGCCGCTAAATCCAGATTGAAATAAGGCGGAATGCCATCCATGTAATCGGTTATCGGTCAGTTCTACGCTGTAACGCTGCGTTGCATCCAGCATCATTTCTACCACCCCTTCCACATTTCTGTCTGCAGCTACCAATCCAGGTACATCCATTCCAAGTCGTCGGGCAATCGAAGACCTAACTTAGTCATTAAAATATCAATAATAACCAAAAGGAAATAAATAGTTTTACACACAAAAAAGCCTTGATTATCAAGGCTTTGTAATTATATCGTATATGGTTTGTGGTAGTTTTTTTTGGTGTACTTACTTTCCGATACAAAACTTAGAGAAAATAAAATCTAGTACATCTTCATTGGAAATATCACCTGTAATCTCAGAAATATAATGCAAACAACGGCGAATGTCCAGCGCTACCAAATCGGAAGGTGCGCCCTCATCTAGTCCTGCCTTAATATCTGTCAATGACTGGTGTACCTGCTGTAAGGCTCCATAGTGGCGCGCATTGGTTACCACCACATTTTCAGTGGCCGGTGACTCACCGACGGTGGTGGTAAATAAGGCATTTTTAATTGCATCCATTCCCTGTTTATTTTTGGCAGAAATCGAATAGAGGGAATGCGCATTGCGAAATTTTTCAATCCTATCCCCTTTCGCAATATCTGACTTATTACCTGCCAACACATATTGCTTATTCGACTGTTCAAATTGACGAACAATGTTGGCTAATTCGCTTGGTTCCATTTCATTTACATCAAAAATATACAATACCACATCTGCCAACTTCATCTTCTCCAGACTCTTTTCAATACCTACCAGTTCAATCACATCGGTACTATCCTCGCGAATACCAGCGGTATCAATTAAGCGAAATAGGATTCCATTAATATTAATAACCTCTTCAATCGTATCCCTTGTGGTGCCTGCTATCTCACTTACAATGGCACGGTCCTCATTTAAAAGGGTATTCAACAAAGTGCTCTTTCCAGCATTGGGTTTGCCGATGATAGCAACACTCACGCCATTCTTTATTACGTTTCCCAACTGAAAGGATTCTAGCAACTGCCGGGTAGTAATTTGCGCAGACTGAATAATAGCATCAAATTTGGCTCGATCAGCAAACTCAACATCCTCTTCGCTAAAATCAAGCTCTAACTCAATCAATGCAGAAAAACCAATCAATTGCTCCCTTAATTCCTTTAACACGACACTAAATCCACCGCGTATATTACTTAAGGCAGTTTTTTGGGAGGCTGCTGTATTACTCGCAATTAAATCCGCTACCGCTTCAGCCTGAGTGAGATCCAATTTTCCATTTAAAAAAGCCCGCTGGGTAAATTCACCTGGTTTGGCAATGCGTGCCCCTTTTCGAATACATGCTTCCAATATTTGCTGTTGCACATACGGGCTACCGTGACAACCTATTTCAATCACATCCTCACCAGTATAGCTTTTAGGTCCTTTAAACAATGACCATACCACTTCATCGATATTTAATCCGGAATCACTCAGAAGTCCAACGTGGATGGTATGAGACTTTTGCTGCATCAGATCTCTAGAGGGTAATAATTCACTTGCAATGCCAAAAGCATTAATACCACTTAACCTTATCACACCAATTGCCCCTACACCCGGCGGAGTAGCCAGTGCAACAATGGTATCATCCCATCCGGAGGTTTTCTGTAACATTCAACAAAGATACCATCTCTGATATCGAAAGACACAAATTCCAAGGGGCAAATTTTTAAGTAAAAAAAATCCCTCTACAAAAATGTAGAGGGATTTGAAAAGTTATATCTTGTACTTATTGCTCTTCCACAACAAAAGTAATTGGCTGACGACGATAGGCATTCACATTTCTACCATTTTGGAGGGCTGGTGACCATTTTGGTCCACGCTTAATGATCTTAACCGCTTCCGCTTCCATTCCGTATCCATGTTTGCTTTCTGCCTGAACATCACTGATGCTACCATCCTTACTCACAATGAACTTAACAATTACCTGAAAAGTACCACTAGGTGCTCCATTATCAACAGGCGTGTTGGCATTCAGATTTTTCTGAAGGTAC
>JBIKOV010000177.1:0-6922 GCA_044357815.1 Ferruginibacter sp.
TTTACCGAATATTTCTTCCAGACTTTTTTTTCGAATTCCTTGCTCAGTTTTGGGTGTGATTTTTATTTCACCATTTTCATCCTTCTCACCAATGTATCCTTTTTCTTTTAGGTCTTCATAAAAATCGCCCATGCCATAATCGTCCTTGGTAAGGTTGTATTGCTTGTCCAATTCATTCATCCATTGCATTGCTTCTCCCACATCGCCGCTTGTATGGGTAAGTATTTGCATAAAAATATCCAATAATTGCTCAAAAGGGGACTTCCCATTTTGAGCAGGATCAAATTTTGAAAAGTTATATCCTTGCATGAATTTACTTAAAATAAAAAATAAAATGATCAAACAATTGCAGCGCTTCTATAGGGTTGGTAGCCAAGCAATGGCAACTGCAATTTAATAAACATTTTAGAGGAAAGATTGGTTCGTTTTTTAAATAAGAAAATCCTTCTGCTTTTGGCAGAAGGATTTTCTTATTTCGTAAAAGTATTCGTTATTTTTTCGAACTGCTTGGCTGCTTTGGGGCAGGGGTGGCAGGGGTGTTTTTGATTGAACTGGGCATTTCTATTTCCTTTGGTAAAGGATTTTTATACATTTGTTCTATTTGCTCTATACCTCTAAGAAAATTGGACACTTGCTCGTTATCATTTCTAAATTGGTCCTGTTTCCTTTCATCTAAATGGGAGTAGTAGTTCATCTGTTGTTCAAGATCCCTTTTCACCATTTTGCCTACTTTTTCTGCCAACACTTTATCATCTGCCTTGTAGCAGGCCTCTAAAAACTGAAGCGAAACATAATTGTGCTGTTGGTAGCGGGATACCATGCCATAACTAAAGTTTTCTTCCAGCATTCCCTTGTCACATTTCTGCAACATTTTTCTGGCTTCTTCTTTTTTCCCATTCTCCGCAAGGTTTCCTGCAGCTTGTGCATAGGCCAGTCGGATAGTATTGAGGTGTCTGCGGTTCTCTTCATCAAAATAAACACCAGATACATTGGCATTGCCAAATACAAATTTGTTCATCATTTTGTCATATACCCAATTTTTATTCACTGGACTGTTGGCAACGGGTACTAATCTGTTGGTAAGTCCATCCTGACGTAAATATGCTCCGAATCCTAGTTCACGGTACTCAGAAGTAAAGTAGATTGGGCGTTTCCATTTATTGGCGGCAATAATATTCAAAATAGCGGCATCATTTTTATACAATGCAGCTTTTGGGATATCAAATCTCAACTCTGAAAGTACACTGTCTTCTGGGTTTACAGTTCCATTGCTGCGAACCAAATTAATATCTACCGGTATAAATACTTTTTTGGTGGGGTACACATTGAGCGTATCTCCATTTCGAAGTTCAATTTTAGCAGTTTCATCACTGCCTGCATAGTCTTTCATCATTGTGTAGAGATCCATATATTTTTCTGGATCTATACCAGGCCTAGGTGCATAATATACTACATCTCTTTTTGCACCCTCTATTTGGTCGGCAGTCCAGATTGGATCCATCGGATCACTCTTGTTAACTTTATAGCGAAGCTGGTTGATATACCAGTCGGTGCCTAATAAACTTGAATTAATTACTCGGATATCTCTGCGAACACCTTCCACTTCTTGGGCATACCATAAGGGGTAAGTGTCATTATCGCCAAATGAAATGACCAATGCATTGGGGGCACAGCTTTCTAAGTAATCGATGGCAAGATCTCTAGCCAGTGCTTTTTTACCGCGGTCATGGTCATCCCATTCCTGACTAGCCATAATAACTGGAACGGCTAATAAACACAATGCTGCTGCAGCATAATTGGCGATAGGAGCGCTTATGTATTTCGAAAATAATTCTCTCACATATAATACACCCAATCCGATCCAGATAGCAAATGCATAGAAGGATCCTACAAATGCATAATCACGCTCACGTGGTTGGTTGCCCGCCATATTTAAATAAAGTACAATGGCAATTCCGGTAAAGAAAAACAATAGTCCTAGCACAATGGCATCTTTGTTATTGTTTTTAAAATGGAAGAAAATACCCAGTATTCCTAGTATTAATGGAAGGGCAAACAATTTGTTATTTGCCTTATTTTGCTTCATGCTGTCGGGTAAATATTGCTGATCTCCCAGCCGGGCATTATCCCAGAAACTGATACCTGTTTTCCAGTTACCATCTCTCACGTTATTCATTATTACACCCTGAATATCATCCTGTTTCCCTGCAAAATTCCACATAAAGTAGCGCAGGTACATCCAGCCAAGCTGGTATTGTGCAAAGAAATTAATATTGTCGCCCATCGTAGGTTTTCCGAGCCATTCACCCGTTTTGGGGTCTTTTCCAATTTCCGCGAAACTTGCATAATAGTCTGCATGACCTTGGTCATTGCCTTGGTCCCACATCCGTGGAAAAATATGTTGATCTTCCTCTGCATAGGTGGTTTCCATCTTACGGCCATTCTTTACGTATTGGTTCTTTCCTTTGATATAGGTTTCCACCATAGTTTGCTCAATCGGGCTGGCAGTAAAATCCTGCCCCTTCAATATAGGCCAGTCACCATATTGCTCACGGCCAAGGTAGCCTACTAGGTTTACAGGATTGTCAACATTAAACATGTCCACTACAGGGTCTGCATTGGAGCGAATGAGTGTGGTAAAATAAGTAGAATAACCTAGTAGCATAAACGCAAAACTCCACAGCCCCAGTCTCAGGAAATTCCAGTTTTTCTTAACTGCAATACGCAATCCCAAAAATATCAACAGTCCGATGAGCACAAAGAAAAAAGCGAAGCCACTAAAGAAGGGCAAACCAAAATCATTCACAAATAAGATATCAAAATTGCCGGCTCCTTTAATTGTCCATTGAATAACGGCCTTTTGAATAAATCCTGTTAAAATACATCCAATTAAAAATGCCATTACCACTCCCCAGTTCGTTACTTTATAGCGTTTATAATAATAGATTACCACCATTGCAGGAATGGTTAGCAGGTTTAACAGATGCACACCAATAGACAATCCCATTAGGTAAAAAATGAGAATCAGCCATCTGTCGGCGCTGGTAAAATGCCCAGTGATGCCAATTTTTTGCTCTTCAGTAACCGAATCTTCCCATTTGAGCATTGCCCAAAATACGATTGCAGTGAAGAAAGAGGATAATGCATATACTTCACCTTCCACGGCACTGTACCAAAATGAGTCAGAAAAAGTATACGCCAATGCGCCTACGGTACCGGCAGCCATTACAGCAAATATTTGTTGACCAGTGAGTTCTTCGTTGTTGTTGCGAATAATTTTTTTAGCAAAATGGGTAATGCTCCAAAATAAAAAAAGAATGGTAAAACCACTAGATAGCGCACTCATTAGGTTAATTCCGGTAGCAGCGTGCTGGGGATCAAAGGGAGCCATAAATAAACGACCCAGCAATACAAACAGCGGCGCTCCCGGTGGATGGGGAACCTGAAGTTTATATGCACTAGAAGCAAATTCCCCACAGTCCCAGAAACTGCCGGTGGCTTCCATTGTCATAATGTAAACAGTGCAGGCAATGAGGCAAATAGCCCAGCCAGAAATGTTGTTGATGCGTTTAAAAGTCATATAGTGATTGATTATATCCCGAAACCTATCGGAATGGCAAATATAATTGGTTTGTGGTTTGCACGCATTAGTTTATAGTTATTTATGATTTTTTTTGTACTGAACTATACCCTTTCATTTTCATTCGCTGTATTTAGGCATTCCTGATAGTATTGAAGTGAAGCTTCGAATTGGAGGCAAAGCCAAATGCTAAAGTCCATAACTTATCTTTGTGCACCATGCGGAAGGCTTTTATTCAACTACATATCGCGGTATTTTTGGCTGGGTTCACTGCAATACTCGGAAAACTCATTGGGCTAAATGAGGGGCTACTAGTTTGGTATAGGTTATTGATTACCGTAGTTACTCTGTTTTTGCTGCTTTATTGTAAGAAATCTTTGCAATTGATCCCCTTTAAAGAGGCTTTTAAAATATTTGCAGTAGGACTTATTGTAGCCATTCACTGGGTAACGTTTTACGGAAGTGTAAAATATGGAAATGCTTCAATCGCAGTAGTTTGTTTATCTGCCGCTGGTTTCTTTACTGCTTTTTTTGAACCCATTATTTTTAAAAGGAAAATTGTGTTGGTTGATATCCTCTTAAGTCTAGTATCGATTGTCGGCATATGGATCATTTTTGATTTCCATCCGCAGTATAAAGTAGGTATTATTTTTGGAATCATCTCAGCCATTTGTGCTTCGCTTTTTCCTATTTTTAATAAAAAATTATTGATACGCTATAGTCCGGCTACCTTAACCCTATATGAATTGGGTGGTGGATTGCTATCACTGACCATCTTGTTGCCATTTTATCTAATGCAGTTTCCTGCCAGTTATTATCTTCCAACTGTATCAGATTGGGGGTGGTTATTGGTAATGGCTTGCATCTGCACAGTACTGTGTTTTGATTTGCAATTAAATGCGTTAAAGAAAATTTCGCCTTTTACGGCTAATATTGCCTACAATATGGAGCCGGTGTATGGGATTGTGCTGGCTTTTATAGTTTTTAGGGAAAACCAAATGCTGGATGTTCATTTTTACTTTGGGGCAGTACTCATTTTATTATCGGTGATACTTCAAACTGTTAGGGTATGGCTAACTAACCGAATCAATTACCCTGCAGTTACGGTGTAAAATCCTTAATTAATCGCTTTGTTTTACAGATTCTTTCGATAGAAAGCGGTTAATCACTGGCGTAAATGTCATCTTTTCTTGTCGTTCTCAGTTGGTGGACCAATGAAAATGAAAAAAAAAAGAAAAACCTTAGTTCAAATCCAAAATCTTTTGTTACCTTCGCCGTCCAAAAAATTAGTATATGGCTAGAGTATGTCAAGTTACAGGTAAGAGGCCAATTACGGGTAACAAAGTATCGCATTCGAATATTAAAACAAAACGTAGGTTTTTGCCCAATTTGCAAACAAAGCGTTACTTCCTGGCAGAAGAAGATAAGTGGGTAACGCTAAAAGTTTCTTCTGAAGCTATACGCACTATCAACAAAAACGGACTGTTTTCAGTTGTTAAGCAACTAAGAGCTGCCGGAGAAAAAATATAAAACCAAACTTCCGCTTGCGGAAGGAGTAAAATAAAATCAACAACAATGGCAAAGAAAGGCAATAGGGTGCAAGTTATTTTGGAGTGTACAGAGCATAAGGCCAGCGGTAAAGCAGGTACTAGCCGCTACATCACCAAAAAGAACAAGAAAAACACCCCTGAAAGATTGGAATTGAAAAAATTCAACCCAATTTTGAAGAAGGTAACCCTTCATAAAGAAATTAAATAGACAATTGGCAAATTCGAAAATGCGAAGATTGCCCTGCGTGATCCTATAGCATTTTCAGATTTACAGATTTTAAAATTTTCAAAATAAATAGTCATGGCAAAAGCAGCTAAAACAGCGATTAAAACCAAGGACCAGAAGGCAGCAGCGGATGCTAAAAACTGGACAAAAGTGATACGTGCCGTACGTAGTCCTAAATCCGGCGCATATACTTTTAAAGAGTCTATTGTTCATAAAGACAAGATCAAAGATTATTTAGGTCAATAATATTTTCCTTGAATAAATAAAGTATAAAAGCTGTCCTGATTAGAATCGGGACAGCTTTGTTAATTTTACCCCCTTCGTCTTTGAGTAACTTTAGTTGAATTCATTTTATATTACACTACAAACAAAATCCCCCTTGGGGTAAGCCGGTATGGGACTTTTTGACAAACTCTTCGGTAAAAAACAACAGCAGGAAAGCCTTGGTCAGGGATTGCAAAAGACCCGGGAAGGATTTTTCGGCAAAATAACTAAGGCAATCGTGGGTAAAAGCACGATTGATGCAGAGGTATTGGATAGTGTAGAGGACGCATTGGTTGGTGCGGATGTGGGTATTGATACGACCGTTGAAATTATCAGTCGCATTGAAAAAAGGGTAGCTGCTGATAAATATATTGGCACCAGCGAATTAAATACCATCCTGAAAAGTGAAATTGAAAATGTATTGGTTACTGCTCCCCAGGATCTTAGTTATGAAAATTATGCATTGCCTGCGGGTCACCAGCCACATGTGATACTGGTAGTGGGGGTAAATGGGGTCGGCAAAACAACTACCATTGGCAAACTGGCGCATAATTTTTCATTAGCTGGAAAATCAGTTTTATTAGGAGCGGCTGATACCTTTCGTGCAGCAGCTGTGGATCAGCTAACGATCTGGAGTGAACGCACCAACGTTCCCATTGTTAAAAAAGAAATGGGGAGCGATCCGGCATCGGTAGCATATGATACGGTTATTAGTGGGGTGGCTAGAGGTGTTGATGTTATCATAATTGATACAGCAGGTAGGCTGCATAATAAAGCGCATTTGATGGATGAACTTACTAAGATAAAGAGAGTTATCCAAAAGGTAATTCCCGAGGCTCCACATGAGGTAATGCTAGTATTGGACGGCAGCACTGGACAAAATGCATTGGAGCAGGCAAAACATTTTACCGCAGCAACCGATGTAACCGGGATAACCATTACTAAATTAGACGGAACAGCGAAAGGAGGAGTGGTGCTGGCAATTGCCCATCAATTTAAAATACCGGTAAAATTTATTGGCGTGGGTGAAAAGGCAGAAGACCTGCTGGTATTTGATAAGCACCAGTTTGTAGAAGGGTTGTTTAATTTGGGGCAATAGGGCAGTAGTGGTGAATGGTGAATGGTGAATGGTCAATTTTTGGCACGAGTCTTAGTGAACGTTTTTTTTGTTTTATCATTTATTTTCAATTTCCATATAATGGTTAAAGTAGGCGAGTACAATTTATTAAAAGTGATAAGGGCGGTGGATTTTGGCGTATACCTCGACGATGGAGGGGAAGGCATTTTGTTGCCCAAACGTTT
>JBIKOV010000178.1:0-6896 GCA_044357815.1 Ferruginibacter sp.
ATTATTCCACTTTTTAAGTTTTTCAATTGGCAGTTTATTAAAGTGGGTACTGATTCGAAAAAGGCCTTCTTTTCCTTCTACGATATGATATAATGGAACTAATACCTCGCCATCCGCTGCATTGCCTGTTTGCAAAAAATTAGTAGCAACTAAGGGTATTTTTAAAGACTGCCCCAAACTCAATCCATTCTCCAACACCAAATTATTAAAAGGCGCCACCTCTTTTGGGCTTACATTGTAAATACGACCGATACTATAATAATTTTCCTTTGCTGCAACCTTATGGGTTATAAATAAATTAGGCGTTTCGCCCTCTACCACTATTGATTTATTTTGTGCCTTGGCAAATAATGGAACAGAAAATAATACAATCAATAAAAGCTTCATATGCTGATGATTTTTTCGATACAAAGATGAGAAATTTTGTTGACTAGTAGCACTATTCTAATAAACAGAAACATTTAAACAGTAAGGTCGGAGCTAAGGCAAGCCCTTTCACTACTTGTTGATAATGCGCCAGTCTTTGGGGTAATAATTATTAATACGGTTCGGTAATACCTTTACCCAGCCAAGTCTAATTTTCAGGTAAGTTATTAATATCCATCCTTTAGAGTTTGAGCCAACTGGTATTTCCTGTTTTCTCAAATATTGTAGGGCAGTAGCCTTGTCAACCTCAATAGCAGGAATCAGGGGGTTAATAATATTACTGAGTGCAAGTTCATGAGCGGGAATTAATTCATTTCGAATGATGACGCCTACCTTTACCCCAGCTTTTTTGATATAAAGGGCCGATTGTATAATTGCCAAATCATTTTCAATATGAAGGGGTATGGCAATCACTTCATCGTGCTGTTTGATGAAGAAAAAATCATCCCATTTGCATAGCCATGGTTTTACCACCTCTATTTCTTTGGAAGTCAATCGCTCCGATTTCCCTTTTGCTGTTAGCGCCCTAGTTTCAGTTTCAGCAGGGTTTTCCTTCCTAAAAGCTGCAATAAAAAAGCCTTCTCCTTTTAGTTTGTCAGGATAAAATCGGTATCCATTCGCGTTGGAATGGGAGGCTTTCGTTTCGATGATATTCCACTCCGCTTTTAATTGAAATCGAATAGAACTGAGTGCGCAATCACTGATAAGCCAATCACAAATCGCTTCATCTTCAGCAGGAGAATAGGAGCAAGTGGAATAAATCAATGTACCGCCTGGTTTCAAAGCAGGTAAAATGTCAGCCAAAATTCTTTGCTGACGCTGGCTGCACAATTCAACATTTTGTACGCTCCATTCATTGATCGCCTTAGGGTCTTTTCTAAAAAGGCCACTTCCACTACAAGGCGCATCCACCACTATCAGATCAAAATAACCGGGAAGTCGTTGAAAATCTTTGGGATCATTATTGGTAACGACCACATTCGCTGCACCCCACTTAGTTATATTTTCCGACAAAATGGTAACCCTCGACTTGATAACTTCATTGCTTACCAAAATGCTTTTATCTGAAATGGCGGATTGAAGCAAGGTGGATTTTCCGCCAGGAGCGGCACAAAGATCCAATACCCTGATGGGTTCAGTAAGGTCAATAGACTGCCTCACCGCTTCCTCCAAAAACATACTGCTAGCTTCCTGAACATAATAAGCTCCTCCATGAATTAGCGGATCAGCTGTAAAAGAAGGACGCGCTGAAAGATATCGCCCGTTTGCATTCCATAGTACGGGGGAAATAACTACCGCTTCGTTATTATTTCCAACAGAAAAAACAGTTGAAATATCTACAGGCTTATGATTATTGAATCTTATTGAAGTGTTTTGTTCCCCTGAAAGATGCACTTTTTCAAAAGCTGATTGATCGAAACCTGCTGTACCAATTAATGAGTCAATAAGTGAAGAAGGGATTTTCAATGGATTAAAATTATTTACAAATATAGCTGAAAGAAAAGATCGTTTTCAAAAGCGGCGTAAACGATTTTCGGGAAAGATGTTGGTATGAAGGTAGTTATAATTAAAACCTTACAATGAAATGTTGTTTAACTTTAAATGTGGGATTAATAAAAACTATACCAATAAAAAAAAGATCAATGGTGAGTGTAACCGCAGGATTTTGCTGGATGCAGGTCCAGGCTTGCTCCATATCGCTACTCCAGTGAATATCATCCATAATAAAAATAGAAGTGGGTTGCGAATGGTCAACCAATTGCTGGAAGTATTGTATCGTTGAAGATTTACGATGATTGCCATCTACAAAAGCAAAGTCAACTATTTTCATTCTTGAAAAAAGTAACGGCATCGTTTTTGCAAAATCCCCCTCAATGATTTCAATATTATCCAATCCCATTGTATCAAAAGTTTGCTGAGCAATGGCTGCTATTTTACTAGCTCCTTCACAGGTAAATAGTTTTGCCGACGGATTGCCTTTTGAAAGATAAGAACTAGTGATGCCTAGTGAAGTCCCTAGCTCTAGGACGCTGGAAGGCTGATAGTATTGGATCATCCTGAATAACAACTGGCCGTATTTTTTTGACTTAACTGATGATCTTGCAATAGCATTTACTTTTCGTCGACTTGTAGCAATCATGGAAGATCCTGCACCAAAATCTTCTACTTCTATCAGATCATTGTTTGCGAGCAACTCTTTTCGACGCTGCTCAATTTTATTATAACAAGCATATTTTTTTTTGTCGGATAATACATTTTTAATAAAGTCAAATACAAATGGAGAATGCACGCCATGGCCTTTTCCATTAGAAGCGGTGACATAATACAGTAAATATTTTCGGACTAATTGAAAATGATTGTACAAGGCAATAAAATTAAAAAATTGGTTGGCAAATAATGGCTTTCTATTTACGCTTCCATAGCTGAAACGAATAGTCAAATGCATGTTTTTCATCTGCAGAAAAATCATCATTGGAAAATAATTCCCATTGACTTTCATCCAATGCTGGAAAAAAAGTATCTCCTTCCATAATGGTATGAACTCTGGTCAAATAAATAGTATCCGCCATTGGCAAAGCTTGTGCATAAATTTCGCCGCCGCCGATAATGAACAGTTGTTTTGCGTTGGTTTGTGCGGCTATTTCAACTGCTCCAGCCAAATCCGATGCCCTTTTTACGCCGATAGCTTCCCAATCTTGCTTTCGGGTAATCACAATATTGGTCCTTCCTGGTAATGGCTTATTGACTGCTTCAAATGTTTTGCGCCCCATGATGACCGGAAAGCCCCAAGTGGTGTTCTTGAAAAATTTCAAATCGTTTGGTAGATGCCAAAGTAGTTGGTTGTTTTTTCCAATAGCATTGTTAGAAGACGCGGCTACAATTAGAGCTGTTTCGATACCCGCCAAAAGAGAATTTGCAATAGCCTTTCCATCTGATGTTATACTCATTGTAGTTGAAGTTTATACCAAAAATATCACCTTTAAAAAAACTCGTCGAATCTAAATTAATTTATCAAATCCTTATAATTACTATACAGCCACTGGTGCTTTTATTCCTGGATGAGACTGGTAATTTTCCAATTCAAAATCTTCGAATTTGAAATCAAAAATATCCTTCACGTCTGCATTTATTTTCATGGTGGGCAATGGAAAAGGCGATCTGCTTAGCTGAAGATTGGCCTGCTCAAAATGATTATTGTAAAGATGAACATCCCCAAAGGAATGAATAAAATCGCCGGGCTCCATATCGCAAACCTGTGCAATCATAAGGGTCAGCAAAGCATAGGAAGCAATATTAAATGGCACACCTAAAAACACATCCGCAGAACGCTGGTACAATTGGCAACTTAATTTTCTTCGTCCACCGGGGGACTTGGCAGGAGCTGTATAAAACTGAAACAAGCAATGGCATGGCATCAGTTTCATTTTTGGCAAATCGGCCACATTCCATGCACTAATAATCATTCGTCTGCTATCGGGGTTGGTTTTAAGCTGCTGGATCAATTCCTTAACCTGGTCCACCTCTACTCCATCTGCCCCTTCCCAACTTCGCCATTGCTTTCCATACACTGGCCCAAGGTTCCCCTGCTCATCAGCCCATTCATCCCATATTTTAACATTGTTTTCCTTTAAGTAGGCAATGTTGGTATCTCCCTGCAAAAACCAAAGTAACTCATAAATAATACTTTTTAAATGACATTTTTTTGTAGTCACCATAGGAAAACCATCACTAAGATCGAAGCGCATTTGGTATCCGAAAACACTTCGGGTACCGGTACCCGTCCGGTCGCTCTTGTCATTACCGTTTTCAATAATATGAGAAATCAATTGAAGATACTGTTGCATAGGTGCAAGTTAAGCCCCTTAGTGCTAAAGGGCAACAAAGCATGCTTTTTTTTAATAACAAAATAATAAAGAAATGTGGATTGATTAAACGATTTTTGACAATACAAGTTGACAAATAAAAAATTAATGGAAATAACAATTCGTAAAGCAATACAAGCCGATTGCCATCGCATGATGGAACTGGTAAAAGAACTGGCAGTATATGAAAAAGCACCAGATGAAATAACCGTGCAATTTGATCACTTTGTGGAAAGCGGTTTTGGGGAAAATCCGGTATGGTGGGCCTTGGTTGCTGAAACAACTAATCCCGATGGAATAAAAGAGGTGCAGGCATTTGCACTCTATTATATCCGATATTCAACCTGGAAAGGTCAAAGAATGTACCTAGAAGACTTGCTGGTAACTGAAAAGTTGAGAGGCCAAGGTATTGGCAAACTACTCTTTGATCAACTCATTGAAGAAGCCCACAATCAAAAATACAATGGCATTGTCTGGCAGGTATTAGACTGGAATGAGCCTGCCATTAATTTCTATAAAAAATTAGGTTCCGTTCAATTCGATGCAACCTGGATGAATTGCAGTTTAGAAATAAAATAAAATATCAATTGAGGCTTTAAAATATCAATTACAAGCTAGTTCGCGTATTTTTGCAAAAAATTACATTTACATCAAAACTGTATTTCCAATGGCTGAAAAGATAACAATGGGTAGCAATGGCAAACTAAGGGTTCCCAATCACCCAACCATCCCTTTTATTGAGGGTGATGGCATTGGTCCGGATATCTGGAAAGCCAGTGTGCGTGTGTTGGATGCTGCCATAGAAAAAGCTTACAAGGGAGAAAAAAAAATTAATTGGATAGAAGTATTAGCCGGACAAAAAGCATTTGACAAAACTGGTAGCTGGATGCCGGAGGCTACTATGGATGCTTTCAAAACTTATTTGCTGTCTATCAAAGGTCCACTTACAACTCCGGTGGGCGGTGGTATCAGAAGCTTAAATGTAGCACTCAGACAGGAGCTAGATTTATTTGTATGCCTTAGGCCGGTAAAATATTTCGAGGGGGTACCCTCTCCTATGTGGCAGCCAGAAAAGGTAAACATGGTGATTTTCCGCGAAAACACGGAAGATATTTATGCTGGCATCGAATATATGACCGGCACTCCGGAAGCTGCCAAATTGCTCGATTTTTTAATTACAGAAATGGGTGTAAAAAATATCCGCTTTCCCGAAACTACCTCACTGGGTATTAAGCCGGTAAGCAAGCAAGGAAGCGAGCGACTCATTAGATGCGCCATTCAACATGCCATAGAACACAAGCTTCCTTCGGTTACGATTGTGCACAAGGGCAATATCATGAAATATACAGAAGGCGCCTTTAAAAATTGGGGGTACGAATTGGCAGAAAGGGAATTTGGCGGCGAAGTATATACTTGGAACCAATGGGAACGCACCAAAAAGGAAAGTGGGGAAGCAGTAGCCAATGAAGAAATGAAAATTAGTGCTGTCGGAGGAAAGGTCATCATTAAGGATGCCATTGCTGATAATTTCTTGCAGCAAGCATTGCTAGCTCCACAGGATTATTCGGTGATTGCCACCCTTAATTTGAATGGCGATTATATCAGTGATGCGCTGGCAGCACAGGTAGGCGGAATTGGAATTGCCCCAGGCGCCAATATCAATTATTTAACCGGCCACGCAGTTTTTGAGGCTACCCATGGTACCGCCCCAAGATTTGCCAATACCAATACCATGAACCCTTCCTCCGTAATCCTAAGTGGGGTAATGATGCTTGAATACATGGGTTGGAGGGATGCAGCAGAATTAATTACCAACGCAGTAGGCAAAACCATCCGCAACAAAACGGTGACCATCGACTTTTATAATTTAATGAAAGAGGGTACTTTATTAAAGACCAGTGAATTTGCGGATGCCATTATTAGAAGCCTTTGATGTGTGTAAATTTTAATATATTTGTGTATTAAAATTGGCCCGATGAGGACAAATATTGACATTGATGATAAATTGCTGAAAGAAGCCATGAAATTGGCAAAACTGAGCAGCAAAAAAGAATTGATTCACCATGCGCTGGATGAGTTGATTCGAATGGAAAAAAGAAAAGAGTTGATGACGCTAAGGGGTAAAATTAAATGGGAGGGCGACCTGGATGAAATGCGAGCCTCATGAGTGAAGCTATCATAGTAGATACGAGCGTTTGGATCCGATATTTTAGAGGTATCAAAAATGAGGAAACGGATCTGTTGGACAGCCTGATTGCAAATGACCTAGTACTGTTAGTCCCTGTTTTATTTCAAGAGATTTTACAAGGCATTGCCTCGCAGAATGAATACCAGAAAACACTAGGCTTATTAGAAAGTTTACACCAATACAACGATCATATAAAACCGATTTCTATTTTGGCTGCCAACATATTTCGTTTAGGAAAAAAGAAAGGACTTACAATTAGGAAAACAAATGACTGCCTTATTGCGGCCTACTGTATTTTTTTGGAAACCCCCATTTTACAGTATGATAGAGATTTTATTAATATCGCTCAATATACCTCACTAAAAATTCACAAATAAACATCCATGAGTAAAATTAAAGTAGCCAATCCTGTAGTAGAA